>CAIOHJ010000141.1 GCA_903858085.1 uncultured Chloroflexota bacterium | reverse complement strand
CCCGGCCGGCACCCCCAGGAGCAGCGCGCCCCGGCTGCCGGTCAGCCAGAGCGCGACAGCCACCCCGACTGTCCCCCCTCCCAGCCACCACCGGCCCGGACGAGCACAGAGCATGCATGCAGCCACCCCCACCATCAGGGTACGCTCCAGATACAACGCCGTATGGTTGGGGGAAAAATGGGGCCCGACCAGCCGCCGCAGGCCATCCACCTCGGTGCCCTGCTGGCCAGCCCAGTGGGCCAGCCCGACCCCAGCGGCCAGCACCCCGCCGCCGAAGAGCGCCAGCAGCAGCCGCCGCCGATCCGCCGCGGCCGGGGCCAGCAGCCCCACCTCCAGCCCAAGCAGCGCCGGGACCAGCACCAGGTCGAGCAGCCCGCGGCCAAATGCAGGCCAGTGCCAGACGCTGGTTGCCGACAACAAGCTCAGCGGTATCAACAGCGCTGCCGGCGCTGCTGCCCAGCCTGCCCGCCGCCCAGCCCCTGGCTGGCCAAGAGCGGCCAGCGCTGCCGGCAGCAGCGCCAGAACCAGCAGGTGTGCCGGCGGCACTGTCCAGTACAGCCCGCCCAGCGCCAGCTCTTTGTGCTGGTAATAGAAGGGGAGCAGCGCCGCCGCCAGCCCCAGCCCCACCCGCGGCTGGGCCAGCGCCAGCCAGGCCACCCCCAGCCCGCAGAGCAGCACCCAGGGGGGAAAGGTGGCCAGGTGGTACAAAATCGCCAGCCCGCCCCAGGCCCCCCCATGCACCCAAACTGGCGCCCGCCGATAGGCGGCCAGCCAGCGGCCCCCTTCCAGCATGCGCGCTGCGGCGCGCGCACGCCAGCCCACCCCCACGGCCCCCACCAGCACCCAGAGCCAGTCTTGGGGGAGGGGCGCTGCCGTGGGGCGGGCGGGCCGGGCCGCATGCTGCCAGTCGGCCAACGCTGCCAGCAGAGGGGCCGGGCTGCCGTCGGGCTCGACCAGCGCAAAGCCCCACTCCGGCGCGGGCGGGGGCGCTGCCCCCGGCCAGGCCAGCGCCCAGCCCATCGCCCCCAGCCAGGGCCACTCCTGCCAGGCCCGCGCCAGCGCCGCAGGGGCGTAGCGCGCCTGCAGCGCTGGCGTCACGCTCGCCCAAGGGGAATCTGGCCGCCGGTTCCAGCCGTAGCGCACAGCCCAGATCGCTTTGTCGCCCAGCCCGGCCTCCACCAGCGCGCGGCGAACCCAGCCGACCCGCGCCAGGTTCAACACCGCCCGCTGCTGCCGGGGCTGGTCCGCACGGTAGCCAAAGCCCAACGGCTGAACCGCCACGACATCCAAAGCGGGCGCCGCCCCTGCCGCCACCATACGCTGCAAAAAATAGACCTCGTCGACCGCCAGGTCTCCCCGGTCTGCTGTGGGGGCCAGCGCGGCGGCCAGGATCACCGCATCCGGGTCCGCGCGACGAATTGCCGGCGCCACCGCGCGCAGCATCTGCGCATATTCGACCGGGTTGACCCGGCGCGCGCCCCAGTTGGGGAAAAGATTGGGTTCGTCCCAGATCTGGTAAAAGCGGACCCGGTCGCCGTAGCGCCGGGCAAAGGCTTCGGCAAAACGCGCCAGCAGGGCAAAGTCAGCCGGCGGGGCTGTCCAGGGGGCTGCTGCCCGCTCGCGCGGGGTCAACGCCCAGGCAGGGGTGCCGTTCAGCACCACCACTGGCTCCAGCCCGGCTGCGGCCAGGGCGTCCACCGTGCGGTCGGCCGCAGCCCACACCCACCGCCCCGGCTCCGGCTCCAACGCCCGCCAGGCAATGCGCTGGCGGGCCCAACCGAACCCTGCTGCGCGCAGCGCCGCCAGCCTGTCCGCCGGGGTGGTTCCCTCCCACGGGAGGTTGACGCCCGCAAAAGCGATGGGCAGGGCGGCGGGTGCGGGCTGGTCCAGACCAGCGTTTTGTTCGAGCCCCGTCTGCCAGAGCCGCGCCGCCTGCAGCAACCCCAGCCACAGCAGCCCATAGAGCAGAGCGAGCCGCAGGGCTGCCAGCAGCGGGCGAAGCCTCCTCCCTGTCAAGTTACAGGTCGGCCTGGCCACGCTGCTCCAGAGCCGCCCGGATCAGAGTGGCCTGCCGCTCCACTGCGGCCTGTTCCCGGCCCAGCCTCTCCAGCTTCTCCCGATAGTGCTGCACGAGCTGTTCGGTTGGCGGCGCGCTGTCGAGCCGGCGCAGCTGCACCAACAGATCTTCGCAGACACGCAGCGCGTCCTGCAGCATCTGCAGCAGCGGGCGGAGCGCGCCGGGCAGGGGGGCGCTCCGCAGCACAGCCAGCCCCGCCAGCCCCGCCTCCAGCTGGTCGGTCTGCCGACGCAGCGCTGCCAGCTCGAGCGCAGGCGCTG
>CAIOHJ010000140.1 GCA_903858085.1 uncultured Chloroflexota bacterium | reverse complement strand
GCACCAGTACTATCAGCTCTCTGCACGTGTGGATCGCATCAGCTTGTTTCTGAATACCTTGGTCACGCGCGGCTGGATGGTGATTGGGTCGACTGCCTGTGTCGGATGGCTCTGGACCCATCCTACCCCAGATGCAGCCCACTTCTCGCTGCAGGTCGGTGGCCTGTTGCTGGCGTTGCAGGCGCTGACCACCTTCGGGGGCGGTGTGCGCAGCCTGGTCGATGCCCGCACCGCCTGGCGACAACTTGCCCCGATCGCCCAGGCCGCACGGACCCCTGTGCCCACACCCGAACTGACTGCCAGCTGGTTTGTGCACAGCCAGTCCGCTCGCCGCCACCCAGCCCACCCCTGGCTGCTGCAGGCAAAAGCCCTCCGCTTTCACTACCCAGCCCACGAACAGCCAGCGCTCCAAGGATGCACCCTGCACATCCGTGCCGGCGACCGGCTGCTGTTGGAAGGACCCTCGGGAAGCGGCAAATCAACCCTGGTCTCGCTCCTGGCCGGCATGCGCAGCCCCGACAGCGGTCAGCTGCTGCTCTGGGGAATGGATCTGCAGACCATCGGCGCCAGCACCTGGCAGCGACAGGTCGTCATGGCTCCCCAGTTCCATGAAAATCACCTGTTTTCTGAAAGCCTGGCCTTCAATCTGTTGATGGGCAGACGCTGGCCACCTACCCCCCAAGATCTGGCCGAGGCCACTTTGTTGTGCCAGGAGCTTGGGTTGGGCGCCCTGCTCGAACAGATGCCCGCCGGCCTGCAGCAGATGGTGGGCGAAACCGGCTGGCAGCTTTCACACGGCGAACGCAGCCGCGTTTTTATCGCCCGGACCCTGCTGCAAGGCGCAGAACTGATCCTCCTGGATGAAAGCTTCGCCGCGCTCGACCCCACCAATCTGCGGCACGCTCTGGCCTGTGTGCTGCGCCGGGCACCGACGCTGCTGGTGATCGCACACCCGTAAACCCGGTTCAAAACTCGTTCTGGCCGCCAAGGCCCGTTGTGTGGTATACTTTCAGTCTGTCAGATTGGGGATGCATGACTGAATCCAAGGCAAGGAGGAACTGTGAACTTTTCATTCTTTTTTGTGCTTTTGCCGCTGCTGCTGCTGCTGATCGTCGTCGCAGCCCTCTTCTCGCACAAACTCGAAGAGATGTGGCACAAAAAGCAGACAACTCAGACAGACCCTTCTGTACACTGGAGACTGCCAGCCAGCCTCAACCAGACCGTACAGCAGCTGCGCGAACGCTGGCAGGAACAGCTGCCCAAACTCCAAAACAGGTTGGGCCCCCCTTCCCCACAGCTGCCGCAAAACCAGCCCGAAAACTTTCTGCGCTGGGCTGACGAACAGCTGGGCGACGAACCAGAGCTGCGCCAGTGGCTCCACAGCGTGCCAGAAGGCGGCCTCCAGCTGCTGACCCAGCGCCTGGCTGACTTTTGCACAGACACAGGCTTTGAACTGGCCTGGGCACTCAACGGCTCGCTCCAGATCGACAAGACGCTGCATGCCACCATCCGCCGGGTGATCGTCAACTACTGTCGATCCTGCTACTACGCCGTCGCCGCCTTCCCCGATTTGCGCAGCATCCAACCTTATCTGGATTTTCAGGCCGCTCCCACCGACAAGGCCCATCGCCCCTTCGGCATGCAGCTCTATGCCGAGCTGGCTGCCGCCAAATTGACCCAGCCCGCGCCCCCCAATGCGCTGCTGGTCGAAGAGCCCGAACGGTGGGACTATGTGGTGCAGGCGATCGCCGGTGCAGCCGCTGCCCACCCCCGCCAGGTACATGCAATCGTTCAAAAAATGGTGCGCGCAGCTGCCCAGCCCCCCGCCACCGAAAACGAGCAGCCGCCCAAAGCCACCACCACAGCCCACCAAAATGGCGCCGCCCAACCAGCCGCGACACCCGCTCCTGTCCCGGCTGTACATTGAGAAAGATCCCAAAATTGTCGCACCCTCCCGTTGGCTGTCAGCCGAGCAGAAGCTAAACCACGATGGCGTCACAAGTGCTCACACTGGATGACCTGCTTGCCCTGCTCGCACGTCTCGGATGGATCTTGTATCTGCTCTACGTCGCCCTTTTTTTCTTGTCTGTCTGGCGCGCCCAGGGGCCGGTGGTGGCGCTCATCCGCCTGCTTTCTGCGCGCGTGCTCCTGCCCATCTTGCTCCCCATCTCGGCTACCCTGCTCTCCCTCTCGGTCGTCTTTGTGCTTACCCAGGAGGTGGCTGTGGTCGTCTCCACCCTCTCACCGAACGGCGTGCGCCCCCAGCCCCTCACCGGCGGGCTTCATCTGATCGTGCCGGTTCTGGAGACCGAAATCAACTACCCCGTCTCCTGGCAGACCTACACGATGTCCGCTCGCCCCAGCGAAGGAGCCAAAGCCGGCGACGACTCGATCCGTGCCCGCACCAGCGACGGACAAGAAGTCCGCCTGGACAGCTCGATTATTTTTCGGATTGACCCCGCACAGGTCGTTCGCCTGCACCGCGACTGGCAGTCCCGCTACATCGAAGATTTGGTGCGCCCGGTCGTGCGCGGCGTAGTCCGCACCCAGGTCTCACAGTTCACCGTGCAAGAGGTCAACAGCTCGGCACGCGCCGATCTGGAAACGACCCTGGGGCGGCTGCTGACCGAACAGCTAGGGGAAAAAGGGCTGATCGTGGAACAGTTCCTGCTGCGCGATGTCGCCTTTACCCCCGAATATGCCGCCGCCATCGAACGCAAACAGGTGGCGCTCGAAGGACAGGAACAGGCTCTGCACGAAGCCGAACAGGTGCGCAACCGGGCCGCCGGTGAAGGAGATCGGCTGCGCATCGAAGCCGAAGGCCGGGCCCAGGCCATCCTGCAAGAAGCCGAAGCCCAGACCGAGGCGCTGCGCATGCTGGCTGCCCCCCTCGAAGACAACGCAAGCCTGCTCACCTACCGCTATATTGAACGGCTGGCCCCCAACTTGCGCGTCATGCTGGTCCCCAACAACGCGCCACTGCTGCTGCCGTTGAGCGGCCTGACAGAACCCGACAACACCACTCTCTGGAACCTGGGAGAAAGCGCCCCCCTGACCACCACCACCCCCCCCACCCACACCGAATCTGCTCTGGCTCCCCCCTTTCCAGCCACCCCCATGCCCTCCAGCGCAGCCCCTGCGGCAGATCCGCCGATGCCTTCCCCCAGTCTGGGAACCCCCTGATGGAGAGAGTGAAACGTCCTGCGCGCGGGCAGCCCAGCCCTATCCATTTGTAAGGATCGCTCTATGTTGAACCGATTGAGCATCAAAACCAAGCTGGTCTTTATTATGCTGACCTACAGCCTGCTGGCCAATCTGGTGGTGGGAACCCTGGGCTGGTGGAACAGCCGAGAGACGCTCGTCGACGCCACTGTGCAGCAGCTCAATACCCTGCGCAAAGCCAAAGCACGGGAGATCGAAGCCTATTTCACAGGGCTGGAAGACCAACTCTGGTCCCTCTCCCAGTCGGGGACCGTGATCGAAGCCGCAGTGCGGCTCAACCGCGCATTTCGACAGCTGCAGACAGAACAGATCCCAGAGAGCTGGCGCAGCGAGCTGAAAACCTATTACACCGCTCAGTTTTTGCCAAAACTGTTTGAAACCTTGCCCGGCGACGCCGACTACGAGCTCTACCGCCCCAGCGGGCAGGCAGCAGAATACCTGCAGTACCGCTATATCGTGGCCAATCCAGAAGATGAAGACAGCCGGCTGCTCCTGTCACAAGCTGCCGACGAGAGCGAGTACGGCGAGCTCCATGCCAGCTTCCACCCCTATTTCAGCGATGTGCTGAAACGCTTTGCCTTCGAAGACATCAAACTGGTCGCCCTGGAGTCCGGGGATGTCGTCTACAGCGCCGCCAAAAAAGTCGATTTTGGCAACAACCTCCTGACCGGCCCTTTTGCACGCAGCAGCCTGGCCGACGCCTTCAAAACCATCCGCAACAACCCCGATCGAGGAACAAGCCTGTACGTAGACTTCGATCTCTACCGCCCAGACTATGGCCACCCCGCCGCTTTTGCGGCAGCACCCATTTTCAACGGCTCCCACCCCGTGGCGGTGATTGTCCTCCAGCTTTCCACAGCAGCCATCAACCAAATCATGACCAGCGGACAAAACTGGGAGGAGATCGGACTGGGCAAAAGCGGCGAAACATTCCTGGTCGGAGCCGACCAGCTCATGCGCTCCGATTCTCGCCTCTTGATCGAAGAGCCGACTGGCTTTCTGACAGCAGTCCAGCAGACAGGGCTGCCCGAACGAAATCTCCAGCTCATTCAACGCAGCCAATCCTCTGTCCTCTACCAAAATATAGACACCTCGACCGTGCAGGCAGCATTGAACGGCCAGCAGGGCCACGCTTTCGTCGAAAATTACTACGGGGTGCCCGTCATCTCTTCCTACCAGCCCATCCAGGGCGCTGGCAGTCGCTGGGCCTTGTTGGCCGAAATTCACGAGGCAGAGGCGCTGCAGCCCTTTTATACGTTGCAAAATCGACTGCTCATTCTCTCCGTGCTGCTCGAAATTGTCTTTGCCTTCAGCGCCATCTGGATCGCCAACTGGCTTGTCAAACCCATCGACAAACTGGTCAGCAGCGCCCGGATCGTGGACGCTGGCGACTTGACTGCCGAACTCCAGCCGTCTTCACAGGACGAAATCGGTGAGTTGACCAAATCGCTGGCCGGTATCGTCGCCGACCTGCGCGGCTATCAGCATGATCTGGAGATACGCAACCGCGAGATCGAGCGGCTCTCACTCACCATCTTGCCCACGCTCTTTATCCCGTCCGTCCACAAAGGGGTCACTCAACTCACCGAGAACGGCCAACAGGTCACGATCCTGCTCGCCAGTATCCAAGGAGTCGAGTCCCTCACCGGCGATTCAAATCAGGAACAGCTTCCTCTTTTCTTCAACGAACTGGCCAGCCAGCTGGACGAACATGCCCGACAGTACGATGTCGAAAAATTCTTCACCGGCACCGCCGAACCGGGTCTCCACCTGGTCGCGATCTGCGGCTTTTCTGTCCCTCACCTCGACCACACCCGGCGCAGCGCAGATTTTGCCCTGGCCTTGCTCCGAACGATCGACCACCTCAAAAATCTCTACAACAGCCCTCTGCAAGCCACCCTCGTCCTGGCCTCCGGCTCGATGACGGCAGCCATGATGAACAGCAGCCAGCTGGCAGTTAAACTGTGGGGAGAAGCGCCACAGCTGGCGTATCGGTTGAAAACCGTCGCGCAGCCTGGCCAGATCGTGGTTTCGCAGTCGGTCTACGACCGACTCCACGAATTCTATCTGTTCGAGCGACGCACAGAAAACAGCTGGACGTTGCAGAAGCCAGTCTGAAAACCGGCCACATTCACTTGGTGCCTCACCTGTTCAAAAGGCGGTCAGTCAGCCCATGCCAGCACAACCCTTAGAGAGCTCTTTTATCGCCTGGGTCGCCGCGTTGCTCATCGCCCCCCCCCTCGCTGTCCTGGTGTTGACCGAGGTGATCGTGCGCGTCTCGCAGCAACATCCTCGGCTCGGTCGAACCATCGCCCTCTTTCGCAATGTGGTGCTGCCGCTGCTGCTCATCCGCCTGATTCTACAGTTTGTGCTGGGCATGGACCCCACAGAGCCGACCGTCGTCGCTGTAGAAACAGTCCTTCTGCTGGTTCTGCTCTACGCACTGCTGGCCCTGCTCAACCTTTTTATCCAGGGACTGGCGTCCCCTGCTGCCCACCCAGCCGTCGAAGCGTCCACCCCTCTCCCCCCACCCAAATTGTTCCAGCTGCAGCGCATGTGGGGAGAAGCCCTGCGCACCCTGATCGTCGTCGGCGTTGCCCTCTATCTGCTCAACATTGTCTGGGGAGTCCCCCTGAACCAGACCTTTGTCGTGCTGGGAGGCGCGTTGATTGTCTTGGCCATCTCGCTCCAAGAGACACTCAACGGCCTCTTTGCAGGTCTGCTGCTGGCATTTGAAAAACCCTTCGAGGTCGGACACTGGATTCGCTGTGGCCCGTATGAAGGCCGCATTCTGGAAATGAGCTGGCACAGCGTCCGGCTGTCGACACGCGAACGCGACGTCGTTGTAATTCCCAATCGGCTGCTCAACAAAGAAGTGGTGGTCAACTACAGCCTCCATGACCCCTTGCACGCCGAAAATATCCAGGTCAGCTTCCCGGCAGAATACCCCCCCAACCAGATCAAAGAAGTCCTGCACGAGGTCGCACTGTCCACCCCCGGCGTCATCCCCCAGCCCCCCCCCCAGATTCGCATCCAAGCATACCAGTACAGCCAGGCCGCCATCGAATACTCTATCAAAATTTATGTCGACAGCTTCGAACAGACCGAAGGGATCCGGGACGAAATTCTAACCCGGATCTACTATGCAGCCAGACGGCACAAGCTGAGTTCGCCGTTGCCCTCTGCCATCCACTACGCACGCGACAGCCACACATTGACCCCGCCAGACGACTACCCTGCCATTCTGGAAACGCTCAAAGGCATTGGATTTTTGACCCATCTGAGCGAGACGCAGCTGGCAACGTTGGCCCACAGCACGCTGCTCCACCGCTACGGTCGCCTGGAACGGATTGTCCAACAGGGGGGGGGCTGTCCTGGGCTCTACTATATTTTGTCTGGCCAGGTCGAGCTGTTCGGAAGCGACGGCCAGGGCCAGCAGATTCCACTGACCACGCTGAAAGCCGGAGATGTACTCGGCGAGAGCACGCTGCTGCGCAACCAGACAAGCCCCTACACGGCGATCGTCGACGAGGATCTGACGGCCCTTTTGATCGAGCGGGCCTCCCTGGTCACAACCGCTGAAACCAATCTCAGGCTTGCCAAAGAAATGAGCCGATTCATCGAACAGCGCCAGAAAATGATCGCAGCTGCCCTCAGCAACCGGCAACCGTCGCTTTCCCCCGCCAAAGCCACAAATGGAGCAGCCTCGTGAAAAAGGCGTTCCCTCTGCTGATCCTCCTCGCCCTGGCAAGCCTTGCAGCCCTGTGGATCTGGCGCGCCGGCAGCCCGGCCCGCCCTGAGCCTTCGTCTGGCCCCGACGTCCTGGCCACCCGCTTCTTTCAAAGCGCCCCACTCCCAGCCCGGGTCCCCCCCCCGCCCACCACACCCACCCGCTTGCCGGTTGGGATCCAACTGACCTGGGACGACCCGCTGACCCTGCCAGGCGACATCCTCGTAGGCAGCACCGAAAGCCTGCAATCTTTGACCGACCTGGTCTACACAGAGTTTGTTGCCCAAGGCTATCCTGGCAAAGTGATTCGCGAAGAGATGTGGGGGGACGACGTCCTGTCGCTGCTTTGCACCACCGACCGCTACGATATCGTCAGTGCAGCCCGCTCGCTGCGCCCCGAAGAGCTGGAGATCTGCCGCCGCCAGGGCCGCGAACCTGTGCTCCTGCCCGTCGCCCAGGGCGCCCTGGTAATGGTGACCCACCCAAAAAACCCGCTCACCCTCACCCTCACCACCCGCCAACTCCAGGAGCTGTGGCTGGCCGACCAATGGTCCGATCTCCGCACCACATGGCCAGATACCCCCATCCGGCGCTATACACCCGCCCCAGAGTCCGATGTCTATACCTACTACACCCACCAATTTCTAGGAGATCCACTCGACGACACCCACAGCACCGCCGCCAAAGCCCCCCCCAATACAACCGTCAGCTTTGATTTTTCCGACCTTGTGCAAAAAATTGTCGCTGACCCCAACGCGCTGGCCATCCTGGACTACCACAGCTACCTGGCTGCTCGCAGCAGCTTCAAACGGATCCAAGTCGACGGCAGCATCACCGGAGACGATGCACCCCTCAGCGAAAACTATCCACTTCAATACCCACTCTTTCTGTACACAACCCAGTCAACCCTCCAAAACAAAGCCCAGGTTCGCGCGTTTTTGGCCTTCTATATTATGCATGCCGAACGCTTTGTCGACACAGCACAACAACTTCCCCTGAACCCCGCACAGCTCGAAACGAGCAAAATCCAGTTCCTGACCGCACTGGACAACCCCTCCCTCCTGCGCGAGTTCGGTGTTGTCCTGACCACTCCCCCTCCCCAAGAAGACACCCCGCCTTCAACCGCCATGCCCGCTACCGACCCAGGAGGAGAAAATTGAACCTGCTCTCCCTACGATGGCCACTGCTTTTCTGCCTCTCTCTTCTGCTGCTGACCCCGGCTGCCGCCCAGGCCACCCCCCCCCGCCAGACAGAGACGCAGCCCTCCTCCCAGATCCGCCGGGTGAAAGTCAATTTTTTTGTGCTTTCTCTCCAAGACATCGACTCTGAACGCAGCACCTATCGGATCGATCTGTACCTGGATCTCTACTGGGACGAACCAGCGCTGCACGGACGCTCGCTGGCCGATGTGGAGGAGTCGACACTCTGGAACCCGCAGATCTACCTGCCCAACGCACGCAGCAGCGAAACTCTGTTTACCCTCTATGCTGATTCATTGGAGCCGAACACCAATCTGCGCATGACCTATCGCATTGTCGGCATCTACGACGGCAATTTCGACCTGCGCAAGTTCCCCTTTGACAGCCAGGAGCTTGTCGTGGCCATCGAATCTGAAAAATATGACAACAGTACATTGGTCTTCGAATATCTTACCAACGATGCCGCCCAGCCAGATGCGCGCCTGGATTCCCCGCTGGTGCGCACCGTGCCGCTCGGGGTGCACGTGGCCAGCAGCGTACAACTCAACGAATGGAAGTTGACAGGCGCCCAGAGCACCCAGGCGCTCAAGATGCTCGAATACGACAAATCCCTCTGGCCCTCCTTCCAGATCGGACTGGCCATCGAACGAAACAGCGAGGCCTATCTCTGGAAAATTTTTGCCCTCACCGCCCTGTTGATGGCCCTCGGCTGGAGTGTGCTCTGGATCGACCCCCAGGAAACCCGTTTTCGCCTGCTGGTGCTCTTTACCCTGCTGCTCGCCACCGTCGTCCACGATCTGGCTACGGCAGCGCTGCGCCCGCGCGTCCCCTACCTGACCTTTGCCGACCTCTATTTTTTGGCGGCCTATGCGCTCTACGGGCTGCTGGCTCTTTTTCTGTGGGTCGCTTACTTTGTCAACACGCTACAGCACCGCGTCCCCTCTGCCCAGAGCACCCCTTTACAACACCTGACCCCTTCCAATCTGCCACAGCTCAGCGCGCGCGTCCAACGGGTCGGCCTGATCGGCTACCCACTGCTGCTCGGCGTGGTCAATCTGCTGCTCTTTTGGTATGGACTGAGCTGAACCCCTATGCCCTCCCTCGCAACAACCGCCAGGAGAGCAGCGTACAGCCTGCTCGCCATTGTCCTGATCCTGGCAGGGCTGCTGGCCTGGATCCGCTACTCGATCACCCAGCCGGTGGTCTGCGCGCCAGCCTGCACAGGAGTCAACCT
>CAIOHJ010000139.1 GCA_903858085.1 uncultured Chloroflexota bacterium | reverse complement strand
GCGCGTCGCCCACCGGGCCGCCGTGCCAGCGGTGCTCTGATCCAGCGCTTTTGGAGAGGAGACGGGCGTGCGATACATCCGCAACTGTTTCACCTGCTGCAAAACTTTGAACCGCACCCCGTTTTGAAAACAGCCTTGACAAACTCACCCACGAAGTGTATGCTATGTTCCAGACACAGGGTACATGCATCAAAACAGTTGACACGCCAAAGGTCACGCGCGTCAGAAGTTGGCTGTCGCACTGTTGGTTCCAATCCAAATGAATTCAAACACAGCGTGGCGGACGGCATCTCTTTTTGCAATTTACGTGTCCTGCACGCATCATCGACGGCCTTGTCCGAAGTGCTTTTTCGTCGGAGAGCAGGCGATGGCGTGTTCAAATCAATTTCATGGAAGCGATGAGGAGAGAGTATGGAAGCAAATCAGCTGTCGCGACGCAGATTTTTGCAGTTGGCTGGCACAGGCGCGGCCAGCCTGGCGCTGCTGGCTGCCTGCCAGGCACCCGTTGCCGCCCCCAGCGGCGGGGAGGCCCCTGCCGCCGAAGGCGTCACACTCACATTCGGACACCACTGGGAGGCAGCCTTCCGCCCACACCAGGAGGAGTTCGACCAAAAGTACGCAGAAGGGCACCCAGACGTTCAGTTCGAGTACACCTACAACACCTGGTCTGAACACAACCAGATCGTGCCGACCTGGGCCGCAGCCGGCACCCTGCCCGACATCATCTATGTCCATGGACGCTATGCGTTCCCCTGGAACCACGAAGGGATCGTCGTCTCTACCCAGGATTTTATCGACAACGACCCAGACTTTGACGTCGATGGAATCTGGGAAGAGGCACGGCGTCTCTACCGGTACAACGGCCAACAACATGGCATTCCCTACGACCACGGCCCCATGCTGCTTGGCTACAACAAGGATCTCTTCGATGCAGCCGGGCTGGCCTACCCAGCCGAAGATTGGAGCTGGGACGACTTCCTGGAAGCCGCCAAAGCCCTCACCCAGGAAAATCAGTGGGGATATGGCGGCTATTACAACAACATCGTCGAACTGGGCAACGAGCTCGGCATTTCGTTGGTCGGCCCTTGGGGGGGCGAAGTCATCGACGCGACCGAAACCAAAATTCTGCTCGACAGCGACGCCGCACGCACTGCACTGCAGTGGTGGGCCGATCTGATCCACGTCCACAAAGTCGCCCCGCTCCCCGCTCAGTCTCAGGCTGTCCCGGCCGGCCCCTGGGTGGCCGGGATGACTGGCATGTTTGCACTGGCTTCGTGGGGCACCCCCACCCTGATCGAGTCGGCCAGCTTCGCCTGGGATGTCGCTCCCTGGCCCAAAGGACCCGCCGGCCAAATCTGCGGCTCCTTCGGCAGCGGGTTCGGCATCACACGCGACAGCAAGCATGCCGCTGCCGCCTGGTCTTACATGCACGAGTATCTCTCCAAAGAAGGGATGGAGTTCATGTGGGGCGCCTCCGGCCGCGGCAGCCCAGCCCGCCAGGCAGCCTACGACAGCTGGCTCAACTCCGCGGGCGCCCCAGCCCATGCCCGATACTATATGGATGCGCTGACCAACTACGCGGTCACCGGGCGCCCCTATGAGTCGCTGGCCGGCGGCGAGATCCTCGACGTCTTTACCCGCAACACCCAGCTCGTCCAGTCTGGCGACATGACCGTCGACCAGGCCATCGAAAATATCCTCGCCGAAGGCACCCCCGTGCTGGAAGCAGCAGCCAAACGGCTGCAGGGCAGCTGACATGCTCGTGTCGGCGGGGGGCTCTGGCAGCCCCCCGCCGACTGAGCCCCCCAAAAGGAGACGACCCATGGGCCTCACAGCTGCCTCCACACGCCCCCGCAAAAGGCTCTCCCTGCGCCAACGCGAAGAGCTCGACTTTTATCTTTTCATCGGCCTCTGGCTGGTCGGCTTCCTCCTCTTCACCGGCGGCCCCATCCTGGCTTCGCTGCTTTTCAGCTTCACCAACTGGACCGGCCTCACCACCCAGGAATGGGTCGGGCTGGAAAATTTCCGCAAACTTCTCTTCGACGACCCCCTCTTCTGGGTTGCGACACGCAACACCTTTTTTTATTCGCTGGGCAGCGTTCTTTTGGGCACGCTGGGCGCACTGGCCGTCGCACTGTTGCTCAACCAGAAACTCCCCGGCACCACGCTGATGCGCGTCCTCTACTACATTCCTTCGATCGCCAGCGGCGTGGCAGTCTCCATCCTCTGGATCTGGATGTTCAACCCGCAGGTCGGGCTGGTCAACTACCTGCTCTCGCTGGCTGGCATCCCAGGCCCCCTCTGGCTGGGCAGCCAGCAGTGGGCCCTCCCTGCCCTGATCCTCAAAAGTACCTGGGCCATCGGCGCCAATATGATTGTTCTGCTGGCCGGGCTGCAGGCCGTGCCCGCCTCCCTCTACGAAGCCGCCAAAATCGACGGCGCCCATCCCTGGGACGAGTTCTTCAACGTCACCCTCCCGATGCTCTCCCCCGTGCTCTTCTACGTTCTGGTGATCTCCACCATCTCTTCTTTCCAGATTTTGACCGATGTCCTGGTGATGACCCAGGGCGGGCCCGGCACAGCCACCCTGGTCTTCGTCTACTACATCTACCAGAATGCCTTCCAATACCTGAAGATGGGCTATGCCTCGGCGCTGGCCTGGATCCTCTTCGCCATCATTCTGGCCCTGACCCTGCTGCAGCTGTGGGGCAGCAAAAAATGGGTCTACTACGAGGACCAGGCCGCATGAACCGCTACGTTTTTTATCTGTGCAAGGAGGTACGTTCGAGATGGCCCCTCCACTGACCCGACCGCCACTGCCCCACACACAGCCCTGGCACCAAAAACGCAGCGTGCGCAAAGGGGCCCATGCCGCACTGGTCTATGCCCTGGCCGTGCCCGGCGCCATTCTCTTTACCATCCCGCTGCTCTGGATGCTCTCTACCGCCCTCAAAGAACCCAAACAGATCTTTCTCTTCCCCCCAGAATGGATCCCGGATCCCCTGCTCTGGGGAAATTTTGTGGCAGGCTGGAATGACTTTCTCCCCTTCAATACCTTTCTCGCCAATTCGTTGATCATCACCGTCAGCAACATCGTCGGCAATCTGATCTCGTGCAGCCTGGCCGCCTTCGCCTTCGCACGCCTGCGCGCCCGCGGCAAAAACCTGCTCTTTCTGCTCGTGCTGGGCACCATGTTGCTCCCCCAGGAGGTCACAGTCATTCCACAATATGTGTTGTTCACCCGGCTGGGCTGGAACGACAGCTGGCTGCCGCTGATGGTCCCCCCCTGGTTTGGCTGGCCCTTTTTTATCTTCCTCCTGCGCCAGTTTTTTATGGGAATCCCTCGCGAGCTGGACGAAGCCGCTCGGCTGGACGGCGCCTCCTCCGGGCGCATTCTCTGGAACCTGATTTTGCCCCTCTCCAAACCGGCGCTGGCCACAGTGGTGATCTTCGGCTTCATCGGCAACTGGAACAATTTTCTCTACCCCTTGATCTACATTCGCTCGATGGACAAACAGGTGCTGGCCGTCGCCCTCAATATGTTTCGCGGCGCCTACGGCAACGCCAACTACCAGTATATGATGGCTGTCTCACTGCTGGTCCTGCTGCCAGTGCTGGTTGTCTTCTTCCTCGGACAACGCCTTTTTGTGCGCGGGATCGCCCTGACCGGCATCAAAGGCTGACCTTGCCGACCTTCCACCCCGCCACTCCGCACGCGAAAGATTCCTTTTTTTATGTCCAATCGCTCCTCTGCCGTCCAGCCCGCCCCACACCATCTGCGCTGGAATTTCACAGTCAATCTGGTCGATGTCTCCTTTATCACCCTCGGCATCAGCCTGGTCTCGCGCGAGACCGTGCTGCCCGTGCTGGTCAGCAAATTGACCGATTCCAACCTCGCCGTCGGGCTGATCGCCACCCTCTATGGAATGGGCATCTATCTCCCCCAGCTCTTTATCGCCAATTTCACCGAGCAGCTCCGCTACAAAAAACCCTTTGTCATGTGGGTCGGCAGCTTCGGCGAACGACTCCCCTATCTGCTGATGGGCCTCGCCGTCTGGTTCTTTGCACTGCCCTCCCCCCCGCTGGCCCTCGCCCTGGTGCTGGCCTGCCTGGCAATCACCGGCTTCAGCGCAGGCGCCGGCATGCCCGCCTGGTACGACTTGATCGCCAAGGTGATCCCCGTCCAACGCCGCGGGGTCTGGTCCGGCCTGAGCCACGGGATCGGCGCACTGATGGCCATTTTTGGCGCCTTTCTGGTCGGAACCATCCTGGACAGCTACCCCTTTCCCCACAATTTTGCCCTGCTCTTTGCCCTGGCCTTCGCCGCCACCGCAATCTCCTTCGTCGGCCTGGCACTCAACCGCGAGCCTCCCAGCGACCATGTCAAAGCCCCCATCTCCACCTGGCACTACGCTCGCCGACTGCCCATCCTCCTGCGCAGCCACACCAACTACCGACGCTTTTTCATCAGCCGCACCGTCGTTTTGATAGGAACCATGGCCAACGGCTTCCTGATCGTCTACGGCAGCCAACGCTTCGGCCTGGATGGCGCCACAATCGGACTGCTGACCGCAGTGCTGGTCGCCAGCCAGGCGGTCAGCAGCCTGGGCTGGGGCTTCCTCGGCGACCGCGCTGGCCACAAGATCGTCCTCAGCAGCGCTGCCCTGCTGCTGGCCCTGGCCGCCCTCTCCACCTTGCTCGCCCCCAACGCACAATGGCTGATGCTCAGCTTCGCTCTGCTCGGCGCCTATGGCTCCGGCGACGCCGTCTCCAGCCTTAACATCATCCTCGAATTCGCCGCAACCGAAGATCGCCCGACCTATATCGGGCTGACCAATACCTTGCTGGCCCCCGCCATCGTGGTAGCCCCCCTGCTCGGCGGCTGGCTGGCCACCACAGCCGGCTTCCCAGCCCTGCTCAGCAGCGCCGCCGCCATCTCCGCCGTCGGCGCATTTTTGCTGGCCAGCTGGGTCCGCGAACCGCGCCAGCAGCCCCTCCCCCAGAGCCTCCTCTGACGCTCTCCATGCAACAGAGCCGCTCGCTCCATCTACCCAACCACCTTTCACGCCGACAAGGAACCCTCCTATGCACCGTGCCAATTTTCTACCGTATCGTGAAATCCATCTGGATTTCCATACCAGCGAAAAAATTCCAGCCATCGGCGCCGATTTTGACCCCGACGAGTTCGCCGAGACGCTGGTCAACGCCCACGTCAATTCGATCACCTGCTTTGCCCGCTGCCACCACGGCTGGATCTATTACGACACAACCCTCCACCCCGAACGCCGCCACCCCCACCTGACCCGCAATCTGCTCCGCGAACAGATCGACGCCTGCCATGCCCGCGGGATCCGCGTGCCCATCTACACCACCGTGCAGTGGGACCATTTCACCGCCCGCCAACACCCAGAATGGCTCTGCGTCGACGAAAATGGCCGCTTTGTCGGCACCAAACCGTTCGAGGCCGGCTTCTATCGGGAGCTGAATGTCAGCTCCCCTTATGTCGAAACCTTTTTGAAACCCCACGTGCGAGAGATTTTGACCACCCTCCCCACCGACGGACTCTTCTTTGATATCGTGCGCATCAACCCCTCGACTGACCCTTATACCCAGGCCCGCATGCGCGCCGCCGGACTCGACCCCGCCAACCCGCAGCACCGCGCCCGGTTCGCCCTGAACGCACTCAACGATTTCAAAGAAGAGATGAGCGCCTTTGTCCGCGCCATCCAGCCCGAGGCAAGCATTTTTTACAACGCCGGCCATGTCGGAACCCGCCACCGCTCCGTGGCCGACGCCTATTCCCACTGGGAACTCGAAACCCTGCCCAGCGGCGGCTGGGGCTACCAACATTTCCCAATCAGCGCCCGCTACGCCCGCACGCTGGGCCTCGATCTGCTCGGCATGACCGGCAAATTCCATACCTCCTGGGGCGATTTCCATTCGTTCAAAAATCTGGCCGCCCTCCAGTACGAGATCTTCCAGATGCTCGCCCTCAACGCCAAATGCATGGTCGGCGACCAGCTCCCCCCACGCGGACGAATAGAACCCTATGTCTATGAACGCATCGGCCAGGTCTATGCCGAGGTCAAACAAAAAGAACCCTGGTGCGACAACGCCCGCCCACTCACCGACATCGCCCTCTTCACCCCCGAAGAATTTGCCGGCGGCAGCGCCGGCCAGCTGCCCGACGCCATCAAAGGCGCCACCCGTATGCTCGAAGAGGCCACCCAACAGTTCGATATCGTCGATTCTGCCACCGACCTCTCCCCCTACCAGGTCGTGATTCTGCCCGACTCGATCCCCGTCGACGCCACACTGGCCGCCAAACTCGATAGCTTCCTGGCAGAGGGCGGCAAGCTGATAGCAACCTTCGAATCCGGGCTCACCCCCGACCAACAAACCTTCGGACTCCCTGCCCTGGGAGTCCGCCTCGCCAGCGAAGGGCCACGCGACGCAGCCGGCAACCTGGCCCGCGGACGGGTCTACGATCGCACAGAGTATGTCGAATACATTTTGCCAGCTGCTGAGATCGGGCAGGGGCTGCCGCCCACCGAACATGCCATGTACATTCGTGGGCTGGACATCCAGGCGCTTCCCGAAAGCAGCGTGCTGGCCAGGATCGTGCCCAGCTACTTTGACCGCACCTGGGAGCACTTTTGTTCCCACCGCCACACCCCTTCGTCTGGCCAGCCCGGCAATCCGGCCGTTGTGCGCACAGAAAATACGATCTACTTCAGCAGCCCCCTCTTCACCATCTACCAAAAGACTGCACCGCTCTGGTGCAAACGGCTGTTGGTCAACGCGCTGAAGCTGCTGCTCCCAGACCCCTTGGTGCGTCATGGAGGACCGACAACCCTGCAAGCCGCACTCAACGAACAACCAGCCCACCAGCGCCAGGTGCTCCACCTGCTTCACTACATCCCAGAACGCCGCGCCGAATTCTTCGATATCCTCGAAGATGTGATCCCGCTGTACCAGATCTTCTGCTCGGTACGGGTCCCCAGCCCGGTGCAGCGTGTCACCGCTGTGCCCCAAGGCACCGACCTCCCCTTTGCCATGAACGGCAGCCGAGTCGAGTTCACGGTGCCAACCATCCAGGGCCACCAGATGCTTTCTCTCCAATTCTGACAGTGGGCACACGCCGAGAAAACAAGCCAACACGTGAGGTAAAAACCCATGCACTACCAGCCTACCTTCGCATCCGTCTCCTCTCATCCGCTGCCAACCTGGTACGACAACGCCAAACTTGGCATCTTTGTCCACTGGGGGCTCTACTCTGTACCCGCCTGGGCACCGCTGGCCGGAGAGCTGAGCGAGGTGCTCGCCAACGGGGAGTGGGCCCGCTGGTTCGCCAACAACCCCTACGCCGAATGGTATATGAACTCCTGGCGCATCGCAGGAAGCGCCACCCAGCACTACCACCATGCTGTCTACGGCGCCAACCACAGCTATTTTGACTTTGTCGATGACTTCAACCATGCAGCAGAAGGCTGGAACCCCGACGACTGGGCGTCCCTCTTTGCGCGCGTCCACGCCCGGTATGCTGTGCTGACCACCAAACACCACGACGGCTTTCTGCTCTGGCCCAGCCACACCCCCAATCCATACCACCCAGGCTACCACGCCCGTCGCGACCTGGTCGGTGAGTTTATGCAGGCTGTACGCAAACAGGGGCTCACCGCCGCACTCTACTATTCAGGCGGACTGGACTGGACCTTCAACCCAACGGTCATCCAAGATCTCGCCGACATACAACGGGCCGTGCCCCAACAGCCAGAATACGTCGAGTACGCCAATACCCACTGGCGTGAGCTGGTCGACCGCTACCAGACCGCAATTCTCTGGAATGACATCGCCTACCCTGCCGACACCGACCTCAACATCCTCTTCGCTGAATACTACAACAAATTGCCCGACGGGCTGGTCAACAACCGCTTCACCCAGCGCTTCCAGATCGGCACAGACGGCAACATCGCCAGCAATGCTTTCTATGACTTCGAAACCCCCGAATACGCCTCCTTCCCAACGATTCGCACCAAAAAATGGGAATCCTGCCGGGGGATCGGCGCTTCCTTCGGCTTCAACCGCGCTGAAGGCCCCGCCCAGCACCTGACCGTCGAGGCGCTGGTACGTTCGTTTGTCGACATCGTGAGCAAAAATGGCAACCTGCTGCTCAATATCGGCCCGCAAGCCGACGGCACCCTCCCTCCTCTACAGCAGGAACGGCTGCTGGGACTGGGAAGCTGGCTGGATGTCAACGGGGCTGCCATTTTTGATACCCGCCCGTGGACCGTCGCGGACGGCATCACAGACCATGGAATCGAGGTACGCTTCACCCACAAAGACAACGACCTTTTTGCCATTCTGCTCGATACCCCCCCCCACCGCTCCATCGAGATCAAAGGCCTGCACTGCCAGCCAGGCAGCACCCTGGAACTGCTGGGCCATGCCGAACCCTTGACCTGGCAGCCCAACGACAACGGCGTCCAGGTGATGCTGCCCGAAGCCCTGCAGCCTTCGCCGGCCCACGCGCTGCGCATTTCCCCTGCCCCATATCGCTGAATACATTTTTGACAGGAGCTTTGCTGATGACCACTGCCACCCATTTTTTACCCAGCTGGGAATCGCTTGCCCAATCTACCATTCCAGCCTGGTACGAAGAGGGAAAATTCGGAATTTTTATCCACTGGGGCGTCTACGCCGTGCCAGCCTTTTCCAATGAATGGTATCCGCGCACGATGTATATCCAGGGCACCCCCGAATACGAACACCACCTCCAAACCTACGGCCCGCACACCGAGTTTGGCTATAAAGAGTTTATTCCTCTCTTCCGCGCCGAGCACTATGACCCGGCGGCATGGGCCGAGCTCTTTGACCAGGCCGGGGCGCGCTTTGTGGTGCCTGTCGCCGAGCACCACGACGGCTTTGCCATGTACGACTGCTCGACCTCCCGCTGGACTGCCGTACAGATGGGCCCCCAACGCGATGTCATCGGTGAACTGGCACAGGCCGTGCGCTCCCGCGGCATGGTCTTCGGCCTCTCCACCCACCGCGCCGAACATTGGTGGTTTATGAACGGCGGACGTACCTTCCCCTCCGATGTCCAAGATCCCGCCTACGCTGACTTTTACGGTCCAGCCATCCAACACACCGATTGCGACGGCACCCAGAACAATACCCCAGCCCTCGATTCACAGCCCTTCCCAAGCCAGGAATTTCTGGACGACTGGCTGTCGCGCACCTGCGAACTGGTCGACCTGTACCAACCCCAGCTCGTCTGGTTCGACTGGTGGATCGGCCACGCAGCCTTCGCTCAACATCTGCAACGCTTCGCTGCCTACTACTACAACCGCGGCCAGGAATGGGGCAAGGGCGTTGCCATCAATTACAAGTATACCGCTTACGCCGAAGGGACTGCGGTGCTGGACATCGAACGGGGCCAACTCAGCGACATTCGCCCACTGCTCTGGCAGAACGACACCTCGGTCTCCAACAACTCCTGGTGCTATGTCCAGGAACAGGAGTACAAAAGCGCCCAGGCCTTGATCCAGGATCTGGTCGATGTGGTGAGCAAAAATGGCGCGCTGCTGCTCAACATCGGCCCACGCGCCGACGGCACCATCCCAGAACCCGAACAGGCCATTCTGCGCACCATCGGCCGCTGGCTGGCCGTCAATGGCGAGGCCATCTACGCCACACGCCCTTGGAAACGCTACGGTGAAGGCCCGACCGAAGTGGCCGCAGGGGCCTTCACCGATACCCAGCGGGCTCCCTTCACCTCGGCTGACATCCGCTTTACCTGCAAAGCCAGTACCCTCTATGCACTCTTCCTGGCCAGACCTGACACCCACGCCACAGTCCGTTCGCTGGGCACCGGGTCAACACTGCTGGAGGGAGCCATCACCGCTGTAGAGCTGCTGGGCAGTACAGCCCCCCTGACCTGGTCGGTCGCCCAGGATGGGCTGCATCTCCAGCTGCCCACAGGCAGCTACGACGAATACCCCTGCGTCTTCAAAATCCAGTTGGCCCCTGCCCCTCCCTGAGCTGGCACAGAGGGTCGGCGTTGGACGTGCAGGTTGGCGTCAACACCGACCCTCCAAGCCGGGCTGAATGGCCAGAAATTCTCGTAACTTGTACCTGCTCAGCTCGACTTTATCCATTTCTGCAGTGAACGCAAGCGTACCCGTCAGGCGGTCGAAAAGCGCCCTCGGGATGATTGTAGGGCGAAGGGACACTTCGCCCGCCTTGCGGTGCCCTCCGTACAGACGGGGTAGGACGGGCTGTTTGTAGGGCGAAGTGGCACGTCGCCCTCTTTGCGGTGCTCTCCGTACAGACGGGGTAGGACGGGATGTTTGTAGGGCGAAGTGGCACTTC
>CAIOHJ010000138.1 GCA_903858085.1 uncultured Chloroflexota bacterium | reverse complement strand
GGTTGTACGGCATTGCTGTTGGCTGCTGCGCGCTGGAAAGGAGTTGTGACCATGCCGTCACCCAGAACACTTTTCTCGCGTCTCCTTTGTCTGGCTGGCTTGTTTTGGGCGCTGCTTCTGCTGGCAGCCCCCAGTCAGCCCGTTTTTGCCCAATCTTCTTTGCCCGGCAGCTGGCAGCGTGGCTGCTTCGACTGCCCCCACTTTTTTCTCGATCGAACTCCCCAGTCCGCATTCTTTGATCCCAGCGGGAGATTGCATGTTTTCTACGGCGGCGAGCAGCTCTACCATGCCGCCGCCCAGAACAGCGGCTGGGCTGTCGAAGTCGTCGATGCGACGCTGGGCGCCGGCCGGTCGGCGACAGCCGCCGCTGACCCTGCCGGCCAGCTCCATGTCGTCTATCTCGACGCAGCCGGCTGGCTGCGCTACGCACACCAGAATGGCACCGGCTGGCAGTCCGAAGCGATCCTGCCCCTCTCCCTGGAAGCGCTCCCCAGCCTGGGCCTGGCTGTCGACCCGCTGGGCACCCCCCATATCGCCTTTCGCTCCGACACAGATTCCAGGCTCTTTTATGCCGTGCGCACGACCAGCGGCTGGCAAAGCACGCTGCTCAGCACCGCAGCCGCAGCGCTCTGCCACACCGGCCTTGCCCTCGACACGGCAGGCCAGCCCCATGTCGCCTACACCACAGAGAGCAGCAGGCTGCACTACGCCCACGCAACCTCCAGCGGCTGGACAGACACAGAAATCGGCGGCGCCTCCAGCAGCGCAGCGCTGGCGCTCGACACCCAAAATACCCCCCACATCGTCGCCGCCGCCCCGGAGAATGGACTCTCTTCCCTCTTTTACTACGTTGCCTCCCCGGAAGGCTGGCGATCAGAGCGCATCGATACACCCACCAGCAGCACCGCACAGATCGACGTACGCTGCCCATCCCTCCGCCTCGCCAACGACAACACCCCCCACGTCGCCTACCAGCTTGATCTGACAGCCCTCCTGCGCCTCCCCGGCCAACAAACCTTCCAGGTCCGCTACGCCGTGCAGCAGTCCGGCAGTTGGCAGGTCGTTGTCGGCAACCCTCCCTACAGCGGAAAGGCCCCAAGCCTGGCGCTCGCCCCGGACCAAAGGCCCCACATTCTCCTGGCCGCCGCCTCGATGCAGCTCACTGACCTGCACCTGACCCCTGATGGCTGGCAGAGCGACCTCGTCGACCTCGGCGGCGCCCCCACCAGCCCGGCGCTCTTCTTGGATGGCGCCAGCACCTTGCACGCCGCTGCGTTCGACCAGGGCACCCACCAGTTTCTTTATTACCGCAGCCCCCTGTCCCCTGACGCAACCTACAACAGATTCACCGAACGCACTGTCTTCTGGCCGTCGGCCGATACCAGCCTGCCAACTCAGCAGCCGCACCTGCTGCCCCCCGGCATTCGGCTGGCCGTAGACCCGCAGCAGCAGCCACACCTGGTCAGCCGCTTTCCCGCACGGGGCAACGACCTGCTCTACCACACCCGCACCGATCTGGAGTGGGAGATCCGCCCCGTGCTCTCTCAGGTGCCCGCAACGCAGACCGACGACTGGGAGATCGCCGTCGACAGCAGCGGACTCCTACATGTGGCCGCCAGCAACCAGAATGGGGTCTTTTACTTCGCATCTACCGACTTTGCTGGCTCCTCTGTCTGGCTCGACCCAGACGGCAGCCACCCCTCCATCGCGTTGGACAGCGCACAGCACCCCACAGTCGCCTATGCCAAAACCAGCAGCGGCCACCCCATGCTCGCTACGCTGACCGCCAGCGGCTGGTTCACCCAGCCGCTCCTGCCTACCCTGCCCATCGCCGATCTGCAGCTCGCCTTCGATGGCGCAGACAACCCCACCCTGGCCCTGGTACTCTCCGACACAGCTATCCTGCTGCTCCGGTCGACCCCGACCGGGTGGATTTCTGTCACGCTGGAGACCGCCACAGCCCTCAGCGGACCCATCGACCTGGCCATCGCAGCCACCGGCATCCCTCATGTCATTTACTACGCGCAAACCGGCCGACAGCTCTCCTACGCAACCCTGGCTGGCGATCTCCCAGTCCGCTACACGCTCGACACGCTGGATGTCGCCAGCCCCGCCGCGTCCCTCGCTCTCGACCGCTGGGGAGCTCCCCACGTCCTCTACGAGGACGCTGCCCGCCACGACCTGAACCATCTCTACTGGCAGGTGGTGTGGCCACACAGCGTTTATCTGCCCATCCTCCTTCGGCCATGACGCCAGAGGGAACCGGTGCCGCCCCTGCTGCGTTGTAGGAAGCAAGATGCAAACGCCGCCTGCCTTTACGCAGATTTTTCGCCGTCGTCGGCTGCTGGCTGGAGGGGCGCTGCTGGCAGCGCTGACAGCCGGGGTGGCTCTTTATTGGTGGATCTGGGCCGATCTCCCCCCAGTTCACGCCGCCCTGCTGCGCGCCGCCTCCCCAACGACCCAAATTCTGGACCGCAACGGCCAGCTCCTCTACGAATGGATCGACCCGGCCGCCGGCAAACAGCTCGACCTCGAGCTCAGCCAGATCCCAGCTGCCTGCATCCAGGCCACGATCGCCACCGAGGACAGCCGCTTTTTTTGGCATGGGGGCGTCGACCCGCTCGCCATTTTGCGCGCCCTCTGGCAAAATCTGCAAAGCCAGGGGATCGTCTCGGGCGCCAGCACGCTGACCCAACAGCTGGCCCGCAATCTGCTGATGGAAAGTCAGGAACGCTTTGAGAGTAGTCTGCGGCGCAAGCTGCGCGAAGCGCTGCTCGCCTGGCAGCTCGAACAGAGCTACACCAAAGATGCGCTGCTGGCCCTCTATCTGAATCAGACCTATTACGGCAATTTCGCGTTCGGCATCGAAGCGGCCGCCCAGATCTTCTTCGCCAAACCTGCCAGCCAGCTCAGCCTGGCCGAGTGTGCGCTGCTGGCCGGGCTGGTCCAATATCCCTCCGGCTACAACCCGCTGCTGGACCCAGAGGCCGCCAAAGGACGCCAGCTCACGGTGCTGCGGCTGATGCAATC
>CAIOHJ010000137.1 GCA_903858085.1 uncultured Chloroflexota bacterium | reverse complement strand
TACGCGGTCGAGACGCTCCCCGAGAACGACCGCACGCGCTACACCATCGCGCCCAGCGCCCGCAAAGCGCTGCTCGCCCGTCTGCTCACGGAGAATCAGCGCCGCGCCGCGCTTGAGGCGAGCAACACGCCAGTCACCGCCAAGAGGGCCAAGGGGCGCAGCCAATCGCCCGCCGCCGACGACCTCGGGCCACTCTTCGTGCCGGCCGCGCCACCCTAGCTACGCCTCGTCCAACCGCGCCCGGAGGAGCGTTACGTCACCTGCCTGCCGCTCGTCCCGCTCAGGGCGGCAGCGGGTGCGTTCAGCGACCTGCAGCAGATCGCCGAAGATGGGCAGTGGGAGCAGTGGGGCGCCGTCGAGACGAGCCACAGATTGCGTCGCAGCATGTTCGTTGCGCAGATCGTTGGCCGATCGATGGAGCCCAGGATCCCCGACGGCGCCTACGGCATCTTTGCCACCCCCGTCGCGGGCACACGCCAGGGCAAGATCGTCCTGGTACAGTTGCGCAACGAGCTCGACCCGGAGAGCGGCGAGCGTTACACCGTCAAGCGCTACACGAGCGCAACCGCGGTCGACGCCGACGGCAGATGGCGCCACATCACGATCACGCTGCGGCCGCTCAACCAGGCCTACCAGCCCATCGTACTCACCGCCGAAGACGAAGCAAGCGTCGCAGTGATCGCCGAGTTTGTGCAGCTACTCTAAAAAGTGATGGGCGATTGAAACCCCAAGTTTTGCAGATGGCCCGGCGTGTAGTGACCCTCTTCATCCTTCCGACGAAACTCCAGGCCGCCGGCGATTTTGTGCGTGCTGTACTCGCCAGCCATCTCCGGCCAGCGGGCGACGACGGTGCGCAGGCTGATCCTGTGCTGGCTGTTGCCGCCGCCGTCAAGCGAAAACCCGGCCAGGCTGTCGGGAGTCGTCGGCGACAGGCGGATGCGGCGCGTCTCTGGCTCCACCTGCACAGTCACCCGGTCGGGATCGCTGAGCAGCGCGACCGTGGCGTGATTCATGACAAGCTGCCCGGTGGCGTATAGTTTGGCGGCTGGCGTGTTCTGCTTGCAGCCACCGCCCAGGTTCTCAGGTTTGATGGTGATCCAGGCCATAAGGCGCTCCCCTGAGTTCCCCCTCCAACGCCCCACCAGGTCAAGCGCTGCCTGTTTGGGGTCGCTGTGCGTGGTGTCTCCCGACGGGCCGGAGACTGTCCACTCATTGTTGGCGAATCACACGCGTGCGATTGTCGCATGTGGGAACCACACACCTGGCTCTTCTTGTGCGGCCGCTACTGCCTCGCTGGCAGTCAACGGTTGTGCGACCGCTGCCACTATGTCAGAGCACCGCACCAACTGGCGGCCCTGGCGCTCATTGGCCAGGGGGTTGGTGTACCCCTTGAGTTTGCCGCGCACGACCCGCTGGCTCATTGCCTGCGTCGTCACCCCCGCCAGTTCGGCGGCCTCCGCTATGGTGATCAGTTCGTCGCCCTGAGCGCGGATTGCTGCCTGCCACCACAACGCGCCCATTTCGGTCTCGACCCAAACGGCCGGGATGTCGTAGTTGCTGTGATGCGGGAGCGCAAATAGCCATTCGGCCATGCCCTGGCAGATTTCCTGCATCTCTCCAGCGTCGGCATCGATGGCACCCGCTCCGTACAGTGCCATTGTCAGCCATTCTTGCGGCTCCATTGTGTAACTGAGGGCGTCAGGGCTGCCGCTGGCCAGCGCGACCAACGCAGCGCGCACGGCCGGCACCTCGTCAGCGCCGGGGACAATCTGGCCAAGCAGCCAGAGTAGTTTGTCCTGGATGTAGCGGAAAGTGAATTCTCGCACGATGCGAGTGATCTCGGCGCGATTGTCGTTGATGGTCATGATGATTACTCCTCGGTTAACCTTCTCAATGCCCAGTCCGGCAAAGCCATTGGCAGCCCGGTTGCTGGCTGCCGCCAGTTGACCATAGGTAAACGTCTCCGTCTCGAAGCGGAGGGCCAGCTGATCTGGATCGCGACGTACATTCTGTTCGACAAGATTGGCCAGATTCATGGTGAGCTCTTTCAGGACTTACACTGTCGTCCCTGGATGTGCGGGCGTCCCGCCCGCTGCCGCCAGGATGTCGGCGCTCCCAGGCGCGTGAGCCGTGTCTTCCAGTAGCGAAATCCCGCTGCTGGTTGCTGGCGATACGGGTTCGTGGCGCAGGCGCAGGAGCGGCGACATGGCATTGGCCACCCCGAGCACCAACCCCAGGTTGTAGAGCATGATGGAGGCGATTACCCCGAAGTGGAGCAGGAAGACCCCGCCAATGACGACCATGCCAGGCACCATCGAGGCCACATAATTGGTGCGCATGTTGGCGTTGTAGGCGTCCGCCAGGTCGAACAAGCCGGCAAACTGGTCGAGCGACGCATCCATCCGGACGATCTGCGCCGTATCCGTGGCGATGGTCGAGGCGCCCCGCAGCGAGACGGAGAGATCGGCCTGCTTGAGCGCGATGGCGTCGTTGATGCCATCGCCCACAAAACAGACGCGCTGGCCATCCGCTTGCAACTGGCGAATGAGCGCGGCCTTGTCCTCCGGCAGGACGTTGGCAAAGTAGTGTTCGATGCCCAATGTCTCGGCCAGGTGGCGGGTGGGCTGTTCCTGGTCGCCGGAGATGATGTAGAGCGCCAGGCCGCGCTGGTGCAGTGCGACGATGCTCTGGCGCGCTTCGGGGCGCACCGAAGGCGCCAACTCGATGGCGCCAGCCACCTTGCCATCGACACTGACGAGCACCAGCGAATGGCCCTGCGCATGGGCTGTCCCGTGCAGGCTGCGCACCGCGGGCGGGATCTCGACCCCCTCCAGCGCCATGAAACGCTCGCTGCCGATGCCAACGGTGCTCTCTTCCAGCATGACTTTGAGCCCATAGCCCACTTCGTAGCGCGCTTCGGCGATCTGCGGGATGGTCAACGCGTGGGCGTGGGCGGCGGCCACGATGGCCCGGGCAATCGGGTGGGATTGGCGGCTTTCGGCCGCAGCGGCATAGCGCAAGAGTTCGTCCGCCGTCCAATCGGCGTAGACGTGGACCTGCCACACCTCAGGCTGCTCCAGCGTCAGGGTCCCGGTCTTGTCGAAGACCACGGCATCGATCGTCGGCAGCACTTCCAGGGCGCGCGCCTTTTTTACGAGCACGCCGCCCCGGGCCGCCAGCCGCAGGAAGTTCAACATCCTCAGCGGCCCGACGATCCGCAAGTTGTAGCCCAGGGAACTGAGGAGAACCGCAATGCTGCCGCTCAGCCCGGCGAAGGGCAGGGCGACACCGGCCGCAGTGAGCGTAGGCAAACTCCAGCGATCGGACAGCACCTGGCTGCGTGACTCGAAGGTTTGCTTATAGTTGGCGGTATTGGCCAGGATGTCGCCGATCTTGGCCGCAATCGTGGCCTCGCCGGCGCGTTCCACCTCCACCAGGACCCGTCCGGCCAAGCAGCAGGGAGGAGGCAAAAACCTCATCGCCAACTGTCTTCTCCGCAGGTTGGGACTCGCCCGTCAACATGCGTTGATCGATGGAAGCGGCGCCGCTGAGGACCAAGCCATCGGCCGGCACCAGCTGTCCCGCCGTGATGACCAGCACATCGCCGGCCTGGACGTCGGCAAAAGGCAGTTCCACCTCCGCACCATCCCACCAGGGCCCAGACGGTGGCGGGGTGCTCGCCCAAGACGTTGATCATGCTCTGCGTGGAGCGGTCCCCTGTGCGTTTGAGCACGGCCTGGCTGAGCGAGAGCAGCGACACGGCCAGGGAGGCCGCGATGAAATTCCCCATCAAGGTGACGGTAGGGATCGAGAGCAGGTCGAGGGTCGTAGCCGTCACTTTGCGCTTGGTGCGCAGGTCATCGAACCCGGTCTTGACGAACGGATAGGCGGTGTAGAGCAGGCCGGGCACGCTCAAGAGCGCCAGGGGCGGATAGAACAGGCGCCCTGCAGTTGAGATGCCCAGGCTGGCGAACGCGACCCCCGCATAGAGATTGGCCTGCTGCTCTTCCGCGCTGGCTGGCGCGACCGCAGTTGTTGACGCCGACGCCATCACGGCGGCGTACGTCTGGCGTTCGCGGCCGGCTAAGGTGTCGACCCCCTGCTGCGCCACCTGTTGGGTCTTCTCCTTGAGTTAGGGGGGCAGGGGTGGCGGTGGGAGAAAGTCTGTTGATCAGCGCCCCCGCAGCCGGTTGGCGCGTATGCTGCTGGTAGGCGCGCACGCCGGCATAGAGCACGGCGCCCGCAGTGAAAAGAACAGGAAGGATTGGCATGGAAGTTCACTCTGCAATAGGCTCGTACACGTGGGCGCAAGTAAGCCGCCAGTACAGGTGGCGTCAGTTGAGCGTCAGTGATCCTGGCGGGGCGCGCAGGCGCAGGGTGGTTTTGGCGGCGCTCTGCGCCGCCAAAACCACAAATAGCCCAGCCAAGGTTCAGGCGTGCTCGATCTGTGCTACTGCGCCGGCAACGTCCTCCACCCCGGCAGCACCCCTTCCAGCTCAGCTGCCTGTTTGCGCCATTTTTCGGGCGCCGGCGCCGAGAGGGCGCACAGTGCAGATTGGCGATATTCATTGTCATCTTTCCACTTCACTTTTCCACTTCACTACCGTATCGGCAGCCATCGCGTCCTATAGAAATCTTCCATTCGCAACGCTCGACAAGTCATCCTGTCGTCGCCGGCAGCAGTGGGTCCTGGCTGCTTGCGGGTAGATTCTCAGCCGGCGCGCGATGTCTCCACAGCGGCAGGAACCCGATTGCGACTCCGGTGCCCACGCCCAACTGCCAGACCAGCAGGGAGAAGTAGAGGCCGGTGTGGAAGAGGAAGGTGCTGAGCGCCACGGTGCTCACCGGCACGATCGTGATGCGGAAAAGCCACGCCAGGGAGCGATCAAACTCCTGAGCGAGCTGGAGCAGGAAGTCTAGCTGGTGCAAGTCCTGGTTCATCAACACAATCTTGGCGGTGTCGGTTGCCAGGGTGGAGGCGCCGCGCAAGGAGACCGAGACATCGGCCTTCCCCATGGCGATGGAGTCGTTGATGCCGTCGCCCACAAAGCAGACCTTGCGCCCGGCTGCTTTCAACTGCTCGACCAGCCCTGCTTTTTCCTGGGGCAGCACGCCGGCATCGTAATGCTCGATACCCAGCGCCTGGGCCAACTGCCGGGTCGGCGCAGCATGATCGCCGGAGATGATGTACAGCTGCATCCCCCGTGCGCGCAGCGCCGCGATGGCCTGGCGCGCTTCGGGACGCACCGTAGGCTGGAGCTCGATGGCGCCCGCTGTCACCCCGTTGACGGCGACCAGCACCAGCGAATGTCCTTGGGCGTGGGCCGCCTCCTGGGCTGATTCGATCGCGGCGGGCACGTGAATCCCTTCCATCTCCATGAAGCGGCGGCTGCCGACGTGAATCAGCCGCGCTGCAGCCGGCTCAGGTGCAAAAGCTGGCGAGCTCACGTCGGTCACGTTGGCGGCAGTTGTGGAGGCCGACATGCGCACCTTGATGCCGTAACCGATTTCAAGCTGCGCATCTTCGATCGTGGGGATCGCCAGCCCACGCTCCTGGGCGGCCGTCGTAATGGCACGGGCGATGGGATGCGCCTGCCGGCTTTCGGCGGCCGCGGCCAGGCTCAGGAGCAAGTCTTCGCTGAGCGGCTGGTGTTCGTCGCTCGCTGGCGTCCCGTACAGGCAGATGTGCACCTGGCTGACATGGGGCTGCTCCAGGGTCAGTGTGCCGGTCTTGTCGAACACAAAGGTGTCCACGTCCTTCAGTAACTCGAAAGCGCGTGCGTCTTTCACCAGCAGGCCATGCCTGGCCGCAGCGTTCAAATGGTTCAGCATGGAGATCGGCCCGCCGAAGCGCGCCATGCTGCCCGCGCCCACCGACATGATGGCGGCTGCGCTCGTGGGTCCCAGGGTAACCAGGGCAGTGCCGCCCAGGGCCAGCATGGGGACCGTCATGTTATCTACGAACTCCTGCACCCGTGAATTGAAGCTGATCCGGCTGCGCGAAACACGCTGCATGATGGCTACAATCTGCGCCGCGCTGGTGTCTCGCCCGGTTTTTTGCACCTGCATGTGAATCTTGCCCGACAGCACGATCGTGGAGGCCAGCGCCAGATCCCCCACGGCTCTTTCGGCCGGCTGGGCTTCGCCGGTCAGCCGCTGCTGATCGATCATGGCCGCACCATCCACGATCACACCATCGACGGCGATCATCTCGCCTGCACCCACCACGAGCACGTCGCCCTGGCGGATCTGCGCCAGGGGGGTTTCGATGGCGACCTCGTCGACCAGCAGCCTGACCGTGCGCGGCTGCTGGCCCAGGGCATCGACCATGTTGCGGCGGAAGTGATCTTCGGTGCGATTGATCACTTTTTCGATCCCGCTGAGGACCAGCATCGCCACGCTGCCGGGCACAAACTGCCCACCCGCGATGATCGCAACCTGCGCGCTGGTCATGACCACCGGGTAGGTCAGGCGATGTTCGTCCACCAGCGCCCGGTAGCCGCGCCGGTACATCGGCATCCCCAGCCAGACGATCATGCCCACGTTGACCGCCGCCAGGGGCAGAAAGAAGTTGGTCGCCACGACGGCCACGCCAACGTTGCCAGCGGCCAGGAGCAGGCGCCGGTTCATCTCCTTCTCCATGGGGCTCATCTGCACGTTCAGGGCGTTGAGCTGCTGGCTGCGTTCGCCCCCCAGGAGCGGGTCGATCCGCGTGTGGACGAACTGCTGCCAGCGTTCATCCAGATTGGCAAGCTGCGCACCCAGCGCACTCACAAGCAGCGCCGCCTGGCTGGACTCGTAACGCGTTTTTGCATCTGCCACTACGGGCTGCGCGGCTACGCGTTCCAGTTGTTCCTGCAGATAGGCCAGCGCACGGTTTGGCGCGCGGGCCGGCTGCGGATCCGCAGCCGGCCCGGCCTTGCTCAATTTGTCAATGAGAGTCCGGCTGGCAGTGGCAGTTCCGGTGAGACCCGTTGGGCTGCCTGAGAGCACCAGCATCAGCAAACTTGTCGTCATCTGCAGTTTGTCTCCACTCTATTGTCGCCGGTTTCAGTGCAAGCGAATCTTCAATGAGGAGCATAGAAGTTCGACGTCAGGTGAGCGTCAGTCGTTGGGGGAGGTGTATTCCCGGCCCCGGTCAGCGGGGCCCATGAAAGTCTTCCGCCCAGGGCATCAGCCGCCGGCGCAGTTGTTCCAGCCCCCAGGTGGAGAGCAGCCCCAGCAGGGAAATGGTGATCAGCCCGACGTACATCTTGTTCACCGCCAGCGTGGACCAGGAAATCCAGATCAGATAGCCGATGCCCCGGTTGGACGCCACGAATTCGGCGCCCACAATGACCAGGAGCGCCACGCCCAGCCCCAGGCGCAGCCCGGTGAAGATGGCCGGCAGCGTGGCGGGCAGGATTACTTTTTGGAAGAGCCGCCAGCCCCTGGCGCCATAACTCTGCCCGGCCTCGATGAGCACGGGGTCGATCTGCCGCACGCCGTTGACGGTTGTGATCAGCACGACAAAGAAGACGGCCACGGCAATCGTCGCTATTTTGGTGGTCTCGCCCAGGCCGAACCAGATGAGGAAGAGGGGCAGCAAGGCGATCTTGGGCACAGGGTAGGTAGCCGCCACCAGCGGGTCGAACAGGGCATGGAAGAGGCGAAACCAACCCATCAGAAGCCCCAGGATCACTGCCGGCAGCGTCCCCAGGGCAAAGCCGGCCAGGATGCGCAGGAGCGAAATGCTCAGATGATTCCACAGTTCCCCGCTGAACAGCAGGCGGACAAAATAGGTCAGCACCGTGCTGGGCGGGGGAAAGAAACGATAGTCCAACCAGCCAAGGCGCACCGCGCCTTCCCAAAGCAGCAAGAAGAACAAGGGCGACGCGATGGATAGGAGCCGATACAGACTTTCAGTCTGGCCGCCGCCTGGCTTGGTTTGTTTCACGATTCTTTCTCTCCATGGGGTGGACTGGCAGCCTCAGCCAGCCTGGAAGCATCCCCCCACTCCTGGTCGCGGGATGCGTTCACCTCGTCCACCAGATCATTCCAGATCGTCTGCACCAGTTCATTGAAGGCAAGCGTTGTCCGCAAAGCCAGGTGGCGGGGCCGGGGCAGAGCGATGGGATAGACTGTTTTGATACGACCCGGCCGCGCCGTCATCAGCGCCACGCAATCGCCCAGCAGCACGGCCTCTTCCATGGCATGGGTGATATAGACGACGGTCTTGCGCTCGGCTTCCCAGATGCGCAGGAGTTCCTCCTGCATCAGGTGGCGGGTCTGGGCATCCAGGGCCGCAAAGGGTTCATCCATGAGCAGAATCTCCGGTTGGTTCGCCAGCGCGCGCGCGATGGCGACGCGCTGCTTCATCCCGCCGGAGAGTTGGTGAGGATAGGCCGCGGCAAAGCGCGTCAGCCCTACTTTGTTCAGATAGTCCAGGGCGATGGTCTGCCGCTCCTTGTGCCCCACATTGCGCATCTCGAGCCCGAAAGCCACGTTGTCCAACACCGTGCGCCAGGGAAAGAGCGCATACTCCTGGAAGACCATCGCGGTCCGCGGTGGGTCTGTCCCGTTGCCTAGTTGAATCGTCCCTTCATCGTAACTGCCAATCCCCGCGAGCATCCGCAGCAGCGTGGATTTCCCACAGCCTGAAGGGCCGACGATGCACATAAACTCCCCTGGCTGCACGGTCAGACTGGTGGCAGCCAGGGCAACGACTTCGCCCTGGCTGCTCCGATATCGTTTCCCTACGTCGCGGATGGTAATCGATGCGCTCATCGCGACACAACTCACTGCCCATCAAGCCGCGCTAGTGCTTCCTCCAGCAGCGAAGTATCTACCATCTGCCCAAATGGCATCGGCTCAGTGAACTCGACATAGCCATGGTCGATCTGAAAGCGCTGCAATTCTTCCGCATAGGTGTCGTCCAGTTCGCCCGTGGCTGAGTAGGTCACTTTGGGCAAGCGGGCCATCAATGCCGGCTCCATGCCCGTGTACTTTTGCAGGCTGGCGACTACCTCGGGCTGCTCCCAGCCACCCTCATTGAGGAAGCGGACTGCTTTGAGGTAAGCTGCCAGAAAACGGATCCCAGCTTCCCGGTTTTCCGGGCGCAAGAGACGCTGGCCAAAGACCACCCCACCCGGGACGCCGCCAGCAGGGATGACGTCTGAATTCTTCAGCAGGGGCACAGCCACGCCTTCGGCGATCATGCGCTCGGCGTTCAAAACGCCGAGCGCGGCGCCATCGACGGCGCCATTTTGCACGGCGGCCAACATCTCACCGCCGGGAATTGTCACCAGTTCTACATCCGCCAACGTCAGTCCTGCCTGCTCCAGCCCTTTGGCTAGCGTATACTCCACAATGCTGCCTCGCAGGTTGATGGCAATTTTGCGCCCCTTCAGGTCAGCCACACTTTTCACTGCGCCGCTGTCCGCCAGCGTTTTACTGACCACCAGAAAAGGCGCTGCATCTGCCGGCGCATTCGGATCACCCTGACCTGCCACGAAGCGAAAATCCAACTTCTGGCTCATGGCATTAAGGATTCCTGTGCTCAGGGTCGCTGCTGAGGCATCCACCTTGCCTGTGCTGAGCGGGGCGAGCATTTCGTCCGCATTGCGCACGTTTTGGATTTCCACAGTCAGCCCTTGCTCGGCGAAGAAGCCCAGGTCCGCGGCGACATAGAAGGGGGCAGAAGCCAAAATGGGCACAAGCGCGATCTGCAAAGCCCCCAGATCGGGCAGGGACGCTTCCCCGGCAGCTGCTGGGGCGGCGGGCGTTTCACCAGCTGCGGCCGCGGGCGCCGGGCCATTGACGGCAACGGGCTGGCAGGCGCTGATGAGCAGCGCGGCCAGCAACAACAGGATGATCGTGCGTAGTGCAGACATAACTCCTCCTCTTGGTTTTTGAATCAACAACCATATGAACTCGTGGTTCGGTCATTTTTCGTAGTGGTTCAGAAAATTGCCACTACTATATGTAGTGTCTCGTCTTTCTTACACGAAAGACCGGCTACCAGTATCGATGAATTAAATTGAATTGTCAATCCCCCCAAAATGACCGACTCTGAAAACGCATAGGAGTCAACTCCCACGCGTTAGCGCCGCTGCGGCAGGTGGCGCGAGCGGCAGCCCTTCGCCCTTGGTCAGCGCCAGGCGCACGAAGTCCGTCTCGAGCTCGGCCCAGAAGCGGCGGCTGATGCTGTCGAAGCTGGGACCCTGGAACAGCGGCAGTTGGTCGGCTTCGTAGCGCTGCTGCATCTTGGTCGCGTCGTCGATGAGGTCGGCCAGCACTCGGTCGGGTGGGGTGCGGCCACCGAAGCGCGGGTCGATCAGGTCGATGGCTGGGATGCTGCGCGGAAAGTCGAAGTGATCCGGATGGTGCAGGGGATCAAAGACCCAGCGGGCCGCGGCCATGGCGAGCTTCTCGTAGTGCCGGGTGCGCTCCCAATATTCCAGGTAATGGTCCGGGCGCATCAGGATCGGTTCCAGGCGCTCGACGAAGGCGCTCAGCGCCCTCTTTGGTGTGCCCTCAGGCGTGGTGGCTGTAGGACGGGCTGTTTGTAGGGCGAAGTGCCACTTCGCTCGACAATCCTCCGAAACGCCAACCTCCCCGATTTCTGGAGCGGCAGCTTCGGCGTCGAGTTCCGGTGTGTCCCCTCGCTGTGATCCCGGCTCCCTTCCTCATGTGTTTCGAGTGGCTCCATTGGTCAGGCCCGGGTTTGACAACAATAATTTTACATTGTATGTTTACGGTGTAAAATTATTGCTGTTCCTTGATAAAACGAGAGCAAAGTTCCACAGTGCCGAGCAGATGGCAATCACGTCATCGTGAAAGGTGGTACGGCGATTGCGAAAACGCTGCTTGCTTCAGCTACAAGTCGATTCATTGGAGGAGTCGATGGCAAGACCGACCAAACACGCCCAGCAGGTGAATCTCAAAGCGCAGATCAAAGAGGTGGCATGGCAGCAAATCAGCGAAGTAGGGGCTCCGGCCCTGTCGTTGCGCTCCATTGCACGATCGCTCTCACTGAGTGCGCCGGCGATTTATCACCACTACGCTGACCGCAATGTCTTGGTGACGGCGTTGATTCGTGATGCGTACACGTCGTTGGGCGATTATCAGCTTGCCGCACGCGATGCCGTGCCGCTCCACGACATGCGTGGGCGATTGTGGGCGACCGGTACGGCGTACCGGGAGTGGGCGTTGGCAATGCCACAGCGCTATCAGTTGATTTTTGGTACGCCGATACCGGGATACCAGCCACCGCCGGAGATGGTGTCGGTGGCTGGTCGGTCATTGAGCGCGTTGGTGAGTGTGGTCAATCAGTTGCACCAGGCAGGGCGCCTGCGCACCGATGCGATCCCGTCGGTGATGCCCGAGGCGCTCATAAGGTTTGCCGCATGGCAACAGAACGCCGGGGCAGATGCCCCAGTGGCGCTCACCACAGCCATCCTGATCTGGGGACGCGTGCATGGCCTGGTCTCGCTCGAGATTACCCGTCCCATTCCACCATTTGGTGTTGCTGGGGATGGATTGTTTGTGTACGAGCTGGATGCGATCACGAAGCAATTCATCATTGATCCGATGTCAGAAGAATTGTATTTTTCACAAAGAGAGGAACACAGATGATTCCATCCACGATGCGCGCAATACAGCTAGAATCCTTCGATGGCACCGAGGGGCTGTTTGTGCGCGAAGTCGCCACTCCCCAACCTCAGGCTGGTCAAGTGCTCGTCAAAATGCACACTGCCGCCGTGAATCCCTCTGATTTGATGTTTTTGCGGGGCCGCTATGGGGTGCGCCGTCCGCTGCCGACCATCCCCGGTTTTGAGGGGTGTGGCACCGTGGTGGCAGCCGGTTCTGTGCTGGGCAAACTGTGGGTCGGTCGGCGCATCGCCCTCGCCACCCAAGGCAACTTCGGCACGTGGGCCGAGTACACGATTGTCAATGACAAGGAGGTCTTTCCGCTGCGCAAGAGTATCAGCGACGAACAAGGCGCCATGATGCTGGTCAATCCACTCACCGCCTGGGCGTTGATGGATCGCGCTGTGCGAGACCGCCATCGCGGTGTGTTGCTCAATGCCGCGAACAGCGCACTTGGACGCATGATTGTTCGGATTGCTGCTGCCCGCGGTTTGACGAGCGTGGCGATTGTGCGCCAGGCCAGTCAGGTCGATGCGCTCAAAGCGCTTGGCGCAAGCGCCGTGGTCGTCAGTAGTGCCGATGATTTTGCCGACCAACTCGCCGACGCCTGTCGCACCCACCATGCAGGGATCGGTTTCGATGCCATCGCCGGTACCATGACGGGTACCCTGCTCAAAGCGCTGCCAGGTGGGGCTCGTGTGCTGGTCTATGGTGCCCTTTCGCTCGAATCGACGCAGGTCGATGTCGGTACGCTCCTGTTTGGCAATCGGGCGGTTGAGGGCTTTTGGTTGACCGAATGGATTCGCCGACATGGCACAATGCGTGTGGTGCGTGCCATGATTGATATTCAAGGGGCACTGGCGCACACAATGACAACCGAGGTGTTGGCGACCTACACGCTGGATCAGGCCGCCACCGGCATTCGCGCCTATCAAGACAATATGGGTGCCGGCAAGATTGTGTTGCGCATGGCGTAGGGAGGAGCGACAAGTGGGGCGGCGAAGCCGCCCCGTTTGCGCCGACAGGACGCTGACCGCGCTCTGCCGCACGCTGCCCTTCCTCCCGCCGGCGGGCTTGATCCCGGATGACGGCGAAGGCCGCCACGACCAGGAGCCACGCAAGCCAGACCTGCTCGACACCTGGCCCCTACAAAAGCCGCCCATACCCAATCCAGCTGTCGGCTTCCAGCACACGCTGAAATCCAACCCGGCTGTAAAACTGGACAGCTCCAGAATTTGCTTTGCCGACCCCCAGATGCACGCCGCACACACCCAGCTCGCGCAGACGAGCAAGGAACTGCTCGATCAGACGACGCCCCCACCCTTGCCCCTGCGCGGCCGGCAGCAGGTCGATATGCAGATGGGCAGGGTAGCTGGCCAGCTGCGGCTCCGGGCTGTAGCCCTCGTGTATCGAGCGTATGGCCGCAGCGTCGAACGAGTGGTCGCCCTCGGCCGGCAGCGGGTACCGCCTGCGCAGATGGGAAAACCAGTTCAGCTCCGCCCAGGTCGCAAAGGCAGCAGAGTCGCGGGTGCCCAATATGTACCCGCTTGGCACTTCATCGACCGTGACAATCAGGCAGAGGTCGGGTTCTGCCACCGCATACGGCGCAGCAAAGATGGCACCGATCAGCTCGGGGTCCCGGTAAAGATGCGACCCATCCTGGCCGCTGTTGGCTGTCTTGAGACAGATCTGATAGAGCGAATAGAGATCGCTGGGGTGGTAAGGACGTATTGCTATCGACATCGTACTGGGTCTCCTGAGCTTTGCGGTAGATGGTGTATTGGTACAGAGCGGCCACGGCAAGAGGGCCAATTCTCTCTCCACAGCACAGCTGTATGGTATACTGTCTGGGTATAATGTCAACCATGCCCGCTTCAAGGCGGGGGGAATTCGCCGAAAGATTCGAGAATGGCAAAAATAGCCCTGCTGCATGGCCCCAATTTGAATCTGCTGGGGACGCGTGAGATCCAGATCTATGGCTCTTTGACGTTGGCCGACATCGATCGCCGCGTCGTCGCGGCTGCCGCTGACCATGAGGTGCGCCCGCTCCAAAGCAACCACGAAGGGGTCTTGATCGATGCAATCCACGCTGCACGCACATGGGCAGATGGGCTGCTGATCAACCCGGGTGCCTTCACCCACTCTTCGTACGCGCTGCGCGATGCGATCGCCGGCGTTCAACTGCCTACGGTCGAAGTCCACCTGAGCAATATCCACGCACGCGAGCCGTTTCGTCATCTCTCCCTCCTGGCCCCGGTCTGTGTCGGCCAGATCTGTGGTTTTGGCTGGCGCAGCTATCTGCTGGGGCTGCAGGCCCTGCTCGACCACCTGCAGGAGCGCCGGCCATGAAGCCCCCCCACGCAGCCCTGCGCCGACCCCTCTGGCTTTTGGGGGTCGGGATCTTGCTGCTGGTCTGGGCTGCTGGCTGTCAAAAGCCCTCCCCAGAGCCCGCCAGCAGCCCGCAGATCGCTGCCCCAGACAGCACACCGGCTGCTGGCCAGCTGCAACAGTTGCTGCCCACCGCGACCCCCACCCCGACGCCGCTGGCCGGACAGCTGGTGCTCTGGCACAGCTGGACCGAAGGAGACGCCGACGCGCTGTCGGCAATCCTGGCCGAATACCAGCGCCTCCAGCCCGGAATCCAGATCGAGACGCTCTATGTGGCCTACCCAGAGCTGGCCCAGGCCTACCTGGAGGCAGTGGCCGGTGGAGGCGGGCCTGACCTGCTGCTGGCTCCCAACTGGTGGTTGCCCGACCTGGCCGCCGCCAAAGCCATTCTGCCGCTGGATGGGCTGGTGACTGCCGAGGAAGAGAAGATCTACTGGCCCGCCGCGCTGGAAAATTTTCGGCTGCAGGGAGAGCTCTATGGGCTGCCGACCAGCTACGAGGTGGTCAGCGTCTTCGTCAACCGCACCCTGGCCGATCCTGCGTCTATCCCGACGACGCTGGATGGCTGGTTGGCCCAGGCCCAACAAGGACCCACACTGGGGATCGGCCTCTACAACAACCTCTACCATCTCGTCTGGGGAATCTCGGCGTATGGGGCCCGCCTGTTCGACGAGGCCGGCACCTCCGTCCTCGACCAGGCCGGCGACGCCGCTGGCTATCTGCGCTGGCTGCGTGCGCTGAGTCAGACCCCCGGCAGCTATGTGGACCCTGACTACGGTATGCTCAAAGACCGTTTCCGCAAGGGCGAGTTTGCCTATTTTGTCGACGGACCCTGGGCCATCGGTGAACTGAGCGAGGTGCTCGATCTGGCTGTGGTCCCGCTGCCCGCAGGGCCAGCCGGCGCATCCGAGCCGTGGCTGAGCGCAGATGGGGTGTTGCTCCACCCAGCCCTTTCGGCCAGCCAACAACCGCTGGCGTTGGCCTTTGCCCGATTTTTGACCACGGCAGAGAGCGGCAGGGCGCTGGCCAGCCTGGCAGGGCGTCTGCCTGCCAGCCGAAACACCCCGCTGGCTGACTATCCGCTGCTGCAAGGGTTCGCCCGCCAGGCAGCCGAGGCCCAGCCGTTGCCGCTTCTCCCCGAGATGGCACCCCTGTGGGGCTACGGCGGCGATCTGTTTGTCAAGGTGGTCGACGGCGACGCCGACCCGGCCGCCACCGTCGTCGAGACCGCCGCTTTGATCAACGACGCGACCGGGCAGTGACGATGCGGGAACCTTTCCCTCGCTTCAATCTTGCCACAATGTCTGGGGTCTTTCCTGGAACCCGTACCCTGGTCTTTCAGCGCGTCCGGCTGGCCCCGCGTGCGGCCCAGAGCGAACCGGCCGGGCTCCGCTGGGCACGGGTTCTCTGGTATACAGACCCGCCCGCCTGCCGGGTCGAATGGGAGGGGCGCAGCGACGCCAGTGCCGAGGAGGGAGAAGAGCTGCTGCAGATTGGCTCCCCTGCCCCGGCTCTGCTGGGGCAGCAGCTGGTCGATGCGCTGGCCGCTGCCGGGTGGCAGCTGGTCAGCTGCGGCAGCTGCGGGCACTGGCAGCCCCTTTCGCTGCACACCGCCGACGGGTTGGGGAGCGGCCGCTGCCAGGTTCTGGGTACGACAGACAGCGGGGCCGGCCACCCAGCCCTGCTGTCTGCCGATTCGACGCTGCTGGTGCAGTCGGTGCTGGCCCTCTCCTGCGCCGCCTGGCAGCGCAGCGGGGAGACGCGTTGCCAGGAGACGCAGGAGAGGGCGGCGATGACACCGATCCCCAGACGGGCCGAACGGGAAAGCGACGAGCGCTGGACCTGGGCTGGCCAGCTGCGCCGCTGGCTGGGCCGACCGCCGACCGCCGACCGGCAGAGCTGGGAAGAGCGTCTGGTCGAACGCAGCGGTCTCGGCGCGGGCGCCGACCCTTGCTTTGCCTGCCAGGGGCGCATCGCCAATCTGGGTGCCCTGGTCGTGGCCACGCCAGAAGGGGACAAAGAGACCTTCAGCGTCTGGCGCTGCCGCAGCTGCTATACCTACTACTTGAACGACTGGATCGACCGCTGGGAGCGCACGGACAGCCTGGAAACGGAAGAGCGTTTCTACCGGCTCAGCCCCCCCGAAGCCATCGAGGTGCTGGCGGCGATCGACCAGGTGCTCTACGCCGACCATCCAGCCCGGCGCCATGGCCGGGGTGCCCAGCGCGACTGGATGTTGTCATTTCTGGCCGGGCGGCCGGTGCTCAGCCACCAGGTTCGCCAGGGGCGTTGAACGGAGGAACACGCCTTGATTGTGCAAAGCTGGCCGCCCGCCTTGATTGGGGCCACATACACCGAGCTGCCGTTCCCAGCACTGCATCCGCTGCAGGAGGTGGCGTTTGACCTGGGCATCACTGCGACCGACCGTCTGTTGGAGCTGCGAGGGGTGGTCTTTCAAGGGTACAACGACCACCAGCTGCTCTTCGAACAGCGCTGGCCAGCCCGCATGGTCGCACAGCGGCTGGGCAGCACGGATCTGACCATTCCCCCCGGCAGCGGTCTGGCCCTGCGTGCGCTGCATTTCATGGTACCCGCCTATGAGCGGTTGACCCATCTGGAGGTGACGGTGATCGCACGCGCGGCGGGCAGCGAGAGCGACGCCCAGCACTCGCTGCAGATTCTGGTCAGTTTCCACGAACAAAAGACCGACCTGCATTTTCCGCTGCGCGGCACGTGGTGGGCGATCCAGGGGGCCGACTGGAGCGACCGCCACAAACAGGAGGTCTGCAGCCAGACCTATGCCAGCGATTTTGTCCGGCTGGGGCCTGACAACCATTTTTTTTGCGCCAGTGGGCTGGCCCTCGAACACCACTACAGCTGGGCGCAGCCCGTCTACGCCACGGCCGGCGGGAAGGTGTCCGCGCTGCTTTACGACCTGCCCGACCTGCCCCCAGGGCAGCTCCCAGACCCGCGCATCTTCCGCAGCGACCCGCGCCGCCTGCTCGGCAACTGCGTGGCGATCAGCCACGGCAACGGCGAATTCAGCTTCTACGGCGCGCTGCAGCAGGCCAGCCTCATGGTCAACGAAGGAGAGCTGGTCCGGCGCGGTACATTGCTCGGGCGTGTCGGCAACAGCGGCGGGCTCTCCCCGGGCCCCCATCTGCATTTTCATCTGGCCGAAGGGCCCCACCCCTTCATCGACCGCGGGTTGCCGATGCGGTTCAGCCATTTCGAGGCGGGCGGCCAGTGGTTCGAGCGGCCGACGACAATTCCATCGCGCATGATCGTTTCAGTGCCAGAACAGCACGCCGACCCCAGAGGAGAGAAGGATGCCACAGACAGAGCATGAACTGCCTTTGATGACAGAAGTCGACGATGCCACCTACGATGAACTGCTGGAGCTGGTCGAACAGCGCGTGGTCCACATTGCCCTCTGGGAAGATTCGCTGGCCGACGCGCTGGAGGAGGGACAGGCCACCGCCGGCCCCCCCAGTACCTTTGACCTGGATCTGTACCTGGAAGATGGCATTTATTTTGAGCTCTACGGCGTCAGCTGTTTCGACGACCTCGACGCCGACCCCTGGCACGGGTTGGCGGAAAGCCAGGCCCGCCTGGCGGGGCTGGTCGCACGTCAGGCACGGCTGGACGAGATCGCCGTAGACGAAGAGAACGGGCTGGTGCTGGTGGTCGGGCTGCCCTCTGGCAAGCTCCTCTATCTGGCGGTCGCAGCCTGGCTGCTGGGGGAGTGGGACGAACTGCCCGATGGCTGAACAGAGAGGGCGCCGCGGCGGGCCGGCCCCGCCCGCCGAACGGAGACGCGCATGCCGATCCAGCTGACCAGCCCGCAGAATCCGCAGCTCAAAGAAGCGCTTAAACTGGAAAAACGGAGCGAGCGCACACAACGGCGGCTGACCTTGGTCGAAGGGGCGCGTGAGGTCGTACGCGCGCTGGAGGCGGGGATCCTGCCCGTGGAGGCGTTTGTCTGCCCGGCATTCGTCGAAGCGCCGGCGGCCAGAGACGCGCTGGCGCTCTTGACTGTGCTCGACGCAGAGCGGCGCTGCCGACTCTGGCTCCTCTCCCAGGAATTGTTTGCCAGGCTGGCCGTGCGCGAGGAGAGCGGCGGCATCGTGCTGGTCGTTCCCTATCTGGAAACCCGGCTGGAGAAGCTCCCGCTGGGCAGCCCGCCTTTTCTGGCTGTGATCGACCGGCCGGAAAAGCCTGGCAACCTGGGGGCGATTTTGCGCACCGCCGATGCAGCAGGGGTGGATGGGGTGATTGTCTGTGGAGGCGTCGATGTCCACAACCCCAATGTCGTGCGCGCCAGCCTGGGCACGCTTTTCAATGTCCCGGTGGCCGAGGCGGCCGCTGAACAGGCGGCAGGCTGGCTGCGCGCCCGACAGATCCGTCTGGTCGGCGCCACCCCAGAGGCCGCCACCCTCTATACGGAGGCCGATCTGACCGGGCCGGTCGCTCTGGTGGTGGGCAGCGAGGCCGAGGGGCTCAGCCCCTTCTGGCGAGCCGCGCTCGACGCTGCGGTGACCATTCCGATGTACGGCAAGGCGGACAGCCTCAACCTGGCGACCGCGACCGCTCTGTTGTTGTACGAGGGGGTGCGCCAACGCCGGCTCGCCTTGCCCGACCCTCCACCACCTGGCGGGGGGAAGCTGTCCGAGAGAGGGAGGCCGGTGCAGACCGGCAAGGAACCACAATGTCTTTGAACCCTTCTGGGGCCCAGAGCCCAGCCACAGCGCAGAGCGCACCGCGCGATGTGCCCGCCCGCTTTGTCTGGCACCCGCGCAACCCCTCCGCACCGCTGACAGCGTTGGTGACAGGCGCCTCGGCGGGCATCGGCGCAGAGTTTGCACGCCAGCTGGCCGGGCGCGGCTTTGACCTGCTGCTGGTCGCCCGGCGGGCCACCCGACTCACCGAACTGGCCCGCACGATCGAATCAGAGGCGGGCGTGCGCTGTACAGTCCTGGCCGCCGACCTGGCCCAGGAGTGTGGTGTCGCTCAGGTCGAGGCTGTGATTCGACAGCTGGACAACCTGGCCATCCTGGTCAACAACGCTGGCTTTGGGACCGTAGGCCAGTTTGTCCGCTCCGACCCTCTGCGCCAGCAGGAGATGGTGTACCTGCATGTCATGGCGGCTATGCGGCTGACACAGGCTGCCCTGCCTGCGCTTCTCCACCACCGATACGGCGCCCTGATCAATGTCTCCTCGGTCGCAGCCTATATCCGGCTGCGCGGCAATGTCAACTACTCGGCAACCAAAGCCTTTCTCAATGCCTTCTCCGAGACGTTGCACCACGAGCTGCAGGGGACAGGGGTCTTTGTCCAGGCGCTCTGCCCAGGATTTACCCGCACCGAGTTCCATTCCACCCCCGACTATCAGAATTTCAAACCCCACACCTACCCAGCCTTTATGTGGCAGTCTGCACAGAAGGTCGTGCAGCGTTCGCTGGACGCGGTGGGCAATGGGCAGGTCATCTATGTGCCCAGCCTCGTCTATCGGGCGCTGCTCCTGGCGCTGCAGACCCCTGTGCTGGGCGAGACGATGCTGCGGGTGGGCGGGCGGCTGGCCCAGGCGTAGCCGGGGTCAGGGGGCCAGGCTGTCCAGGGCTGCCCGCAGGGCGGCGATCTGGGCAGGGTCGACGGTGCGGTACTGCTCGCCCTGCGCGTGGGAGGAGCCGCCGAAGTGCAGGGTTGGCTGGAGATGGGTCGAGCTGTCGAGACGCGCGGTGCTGGCTGAGGCATGCACCTGGGTGACGCCGGTGGCACGCACCAGCTCGGCGACATGCTCTGCCCGCACGCCAGCGCCGGGCAGAATTTCGATGCGCCCGGCCGCCTGACGAACCAGCTGCCGAATCAGGGGGGCCCCTTGCCAGGCAGAAGCACGCTGGCCCGACGTCAAGACGCGGGTGACCCCCAGCGAAATCAGCGTTTCGAGCGCAACCGCCGGGTTGGGGACGACGTCGAAAGCGCGATGGAAGACCATCTGCGTGTCGCCAGCCAACTTGAGCAGATGGGCCGTGCGTTCTACATCGACCGTGCCTTCAGGGGTCAGACAGCCGAAGACAAAGCCATTGACCCCGGCTGCCCGGCCGAACTTGAGGTCGAGTGCCATCTGGGCGAACTCTGCCGCGTTGTACGCAAAGCCCCCCTCGCGCGGGCGCAGCATCATCAGGAGAGGCAGGTGGGTGGCCGCGCGTGCCCGCTGGACCAGAGCGGTGGAGGGGGTGAGCCCGCCCAGAGCCAGTGCAGAACAGAGTTCGATGCGATCTCCCCCTGCTCGTTCGATGACAGTGCATTCGTGGGCGGCGGTGGCGATGACTTCCAGCAAAAGTTTCACAAAGAGGAGCTCCTCAGCAGCTGGGTGCGCTCCGCCCGGCGGCCGGGCGCCCGCGCGTGACGGCAATCAGTTCGGCCAGAATGGCCACGGCGATCTCGGCTGGGGTTTCGGCGCCGATCTCCAGCCCGATCGGGGCATGGACCCGGTCAAATCGGTGGCGGGGGATGCCGCGCTGGCGTTCGAGCAGCTCGAAGACTGCCCGGATCCGGCGCCGGCTGCCGATCATGCCGAGATAGGCGAGGGGGTCGTCGAGCACTTCGAGCAGGAGCTCCACGTCGTGCTGGTGCCCGCGGGTGACAAGAACGAGACAAGTATGTGGGTCAAAGGTCGGCTGGTTGCCGCGCAGGCGCCGCAACTCGTCCCGAAAGGGGCCGGCCACAACCTGATGGGCGGTGGGGAAGCGTGTGCGGTCGGCATACTGTGGGCGGTCATCCAGCACCGTCACGGTGAACTCACAGAGTGTCGCCATCGTCGCCAGGGGGACAGCGACATGGCCGGCGCCGGCAATGATCAGCGAGTAGGGCTGGGGCTGAACCTCGACAAAAAGCTGGATGTCGCCTTGTGCGGTCGTGTAGTGCAGCTGGGTATGGCG
>CAIOHJ010000136.1 GCA_903858085.1 uncultured Chloroflexota bacterium | reverse complement strand
GTACGCCTATTTCTTGCGCCCGCTGCTTGAACCGGCGCGCCTGTCGCTCTCCTGGCCCGCAGGGAATTCTTTCCCGATTCTCAACGGGCAGAACTGGGTGCGGCTGGGGTGGTATCTGACCCCGCTGGGGCTGGGGGTGGCCACCGCCGGCCTTGCCATGCTGGTGGTCCGCGAGCAGCTGACACGTCTGCTGCTGGTGCTTGGGATCGGTGTGGCCATGACCCTGCTGTATGTCTACAATATCCTGAACACCCCCTATCATATCTACACGATGCGCCGCTACGTGCCGGTTGTGATCCCGATGCTCTGGATCTTTGCCGCCTATCTGTTGGTGAACCTCTCCATCCAGCGCAAACCGGCTCTGGCAGCGGCCCTGCGCTGGGGAGGGATCCTGTTGTTGGCAGGGGGACTGCTCTATCAGGCCCGGTACGTGCTGCCTGCGCGCGATTATGCAGGGGCCTGGCCACAGCTCCAGCAGCTGCAGCAGCTGCTCGACCCGCAGGCGGTCGTGGTGATCGCCGAGCCGGCCGAGGCGCTTTTTGCAGACGCCTTCGGGGCCCCGCTGGGGTCGATCTTTGGCCACCCGGTTGTGACGGTGCGCAGCTCCGCAGCAGACGACGCGAGCCTGCAGGGCCAGACAGCTGAATTTTTGGAAGAACTGCTGGCTGTGGCCGCGTCGCAAGGGCGCCCGCTGCAGCTGCTGGCAGTCGAGCCGATCCCGCCGCTGGTGCGCGAGCAGCTGGCGTTGCAGCCGGCGGCCAGCTTTGCCTTCACGACCCAGATGTTGATGAATACCTTCACCGAGTTTCCTGCGGTGACCCAGACAGTCCACTATGGCATCGAACTCTACGATGTGGTGGCGCCGGGCACCGGAGAGGCGATCCAGAGAAGGGTGGAGGTCGACGTCGGTGCGCTGGATGCTGCCTATCTGGACGACGGCTTTTATGCCAAGGAATACATCCCGGGAGCGCCGACGATGCGGTGGACCCAAGGGACCGCTGCGCTGACGTTGCCCCGGCGGATGTCTGCAGCCCGACAAGCAGTGCTCGAGGTGCGTGCCATGATCTACCGGCCCGCAGCGGTCGATCCAGCCCCGGTCTGGGTCACTCTCGACGGCGAGCCGATAGGTCATTTTGTCCCGAACGAAGCGTGGAACATCTTTGCCTTTGTCGTCCCCGACGCTATAATTTCGGCAACAGACAGCGTGGAGATTCGCTTCACAACCGACCCGTTTGTTCCCGCCGAGTTGGGGGTCAACAACGACTCTCGGCAGCTGGGGTTTTTGTTGGATTGGGTTCACTGGACGCCGGCCCCGCCGTAGAGATGGGCAGGCTTGAATTGGGAAGGAAAAAACAAGATGTTGGACAAAATCCGCGCACGGGTGTCGGGGTGGCGATCGGCCCGTTCCTCCCCCAATCTGCAGCTACGTGCGTTGCAGGCCCAGGTCGAGCGCTATGATGTGACTCCGATTGCCGGCCATTTCGACGTGCGTTGGCTGGAGCCGGTGGAAAGTGCCCCGGTCTGGATGTCGCGAGCCGAGCGGCTGCTGATGTTCACGCTGGCCTTCACGCTGCGTCCGCAGCACTATCTGGAGATTGGCACCTTTCAAGGTGGATCTGCTCTGGTCGTGGCCAGCGCGCTGGACGCGCTGCAAAGCCCTGGACGGATCTATCTGGTCGACCCCGAACCCAAAATTTCTGCTGAACACTGGCAGCGGCTCGCGCATCGGGCCGAACGCTTTGAAGGCTATTCGCCGGCGATTTTGCAGGATGTGGCGGCGCGGGCTGGAGCCCCTTTTGACCTGGTGCTGATCGACGGCGACCACACCTATGCTGGAGCCAGACGGGATGCGGTCGGGGTTCTGCCCTTTGTGGCCCGGGGAGGGTATGTTCTGTTCCACGACAGTTTTTTCCCGGAAGTGCGCCAGGCGATCGACGAATGGATCGACGAACACCCGGGCCGTCTGGTCGATTTGGGGTTGATGACGCGCGAAATTACAGTCCAACAGAGCGAGGATGGCCGCCGTTTGGAGTGGGGGGGACTGCGGCTGGTCTATGTGCTCTGAAGCGATGTGCCGCTGGGCGTCTTGCGGTGGTATAATAAAGGAGAGAAGAGATGGCAATGGCGGCAACAAGGAGAGCGGTGCGGATGAAAACAATCGTGGCTGTGGTGTCGATCGGGGTGTTGGCGTTGACCCTTCTGTCGTTCTCCAGCAGTTGGCTCACTGCCGATGAACTGAGCCGGACCTTGTATGTAGATGGTGCCCTGGGAAGTGACGGCAGCAACTCCTGTCTGTCGTCTGCCAGCCCGTGCCAGACCTTGCAGCAGGCTGTCAACCAGGCACAGAGCGGCGACCTGCTTCTGGTGGCGGCGGGCACCTACAATTATCGCGGGACAGACAACCCGTGCGACCGCTACCTCAGCCGCACGCGGGCTGTGGTCTGCATCATCAACAAGCATTTGACGTTGCGGGGCGGCTATGCCAGCGGTAACTGGTCGGCGGCCAATCCTGCGGCCAACCCTGCGGTGATCGACGGGGAGAACCGCGTCCACGGCGTCTATCTGTTGAGTTCTGACCCCAGCAAACCCTCGGAAGCCAGCATCGACATGCAAGGGTTTACCGTGCGGCGCGGCTATGTGGAAGGGGCCACCTCCGGGGATGACATGCAGACCTTTGCTTTCGGTGGCGGGATGCTGACCGACTATGCCGGGGTCAAGCTCTCTGATCTGATCTTTGAAGAGAATGTCGCGCGCGGCGGCAGCAGCACAGCCAGTTATGGGGGGACTGGCTCGGGGGGGGGGCTGGCGATCCGACAGGCGCCGGAGACTGTACAGCTGGAAAACCTGATCTTCCGCAACAACCAGGCGTTGGGGGGAGCGGGCACCGTGCGCGGTGGCTTTGGCATCGGTGGGGGGCTTTACATCTACCATGCCACGGTGGAGGGCAACGGTCTGGCTTTTTATGAAAACAAAGCGCAGGCTGGCAATGGTACCGGCGCAGGCCGCTACAACGGCGAGACCGCCGATGGCTTTGGCGGAGCAGCGACTGTCATGATCGGCAGCAACGTGACCTTGGCCGATGTCGTCGCCGAAGGCAACCAGGCGATCGGCGGCGATTCCGGCGACGAGGCGGGCGGCGGGTTCGGCGGCGCTTTCAAAACCGAGGGGATGCCCTGGCTGTCTGGAGAGGCGACCACGTTCCGCCTGAGCGATGCCAGGCTGACCGGCAACATTGTCCAGGGGGGGAACGGCCCACGCGGCGGGATTTCGGCCGGCGGCGGGGTCGAGACCTTCCACACAGAAATCGAAATTCATCGCTCCTTTTTGGTCGGCAACCAGTCGTTGGGGGGCAACGGCACCGTGCTGCAAGGGCCGGCCGGGGGCGGCGCAATCTATCTGCAGAACATTTTCGACGGCAGCAGCAAGGGGGTGATCAACAACTGTGTGATCGTGGGCAACGAGGTGCGTTCGGGCAGCGGCCCGGCGGTCGGCGGCGGCGGCGGCGGAATCTGGCTGCAGGGGGTCGAAGCGACCGTCACCCACAACACGATTGTCGACAACCAGATGGCCACCCGCCCGTTGCAGGGTTCGGCGGTGCTGGTCATGAACGACGGTGTCGTGTCTGGGGCAAAACCTGCAACGCTGCGCTACAACATTCTGGCCGAACACGCCGAAAGCGGCGTCAGCGCACTGCATGTGAAGCCGGGCAACACCGCCAACCTGGCCCATAATCTGTTCTTTGCCAACAGCGGAAACACCAACAGCTCGCAGGTCGGTACGATCAACGGCATGGCGACCTCGCTCACCGCAGATCCGCTGTTCGAGGGCGAATCGGTGGTGTTGGCAGAGCGCTCCTGGCGGATTGCTGCAGCTTCGCCTGCGGTCGATGGCGCGCAGGGCAGCACAGAAACGGTGGACGTCGAGTCCAGCCTGCGGCGGTCTGTGCCTGACATCGGTGCCTACGAGTCGCTGCCTTTCTCGGTGCGGGTGGCACCGGTCGCTTCCCAGTCGCTGCAGGTCTTTTGGGGAGCCCAGCAAGGAGTGGATCACTATCTTGTGACGCTGAACTGCCCGGCGTCGGCAGATGCGCCCAATGAAATCGGCTGTGATTCGCCGACGGAATACCCTGGAGAGACTGTCGGGTTGCTGCTGACCGGGCTTACCAACGACAACAACTATGTGGTCGATGTCTCTGGCCATGATGCAAGCGGCGCCGAAGTGCTGGCCGATGTCGGGGATGCGACGACGACCGATCGCCTGGTCTTCATGCCGCTGCTGGAGCGCTGACCCTGAAGATTTTTCCTCCTGTGGTAGAATCAACAGCTATGGAGTGCAGCATTGTGGTGCCAGTATGGAACGGCGCAGATGTGCTTGCAGAGTGTCTGCAAGCACTGTCCGCCTGCACAGAGGGCCACCGCTGTGAGATCCTCTGTGTCGACAACGCCTCGACCGACGGCAGCGGCGCGCTGATCCGGGCCCAGTTTCCAACGGTCGAGTGTCTGACCCAGCCCGTCAACCTCGGCTTTGCGGGCGGTGTCAACGTCGGGCTGGCGCGAGCGCGCGGAGAGGTGCTCGTGTTGTTGAACCAAGATTGCATCGTGAGGGCTGGGTGGCTGGATGCGCTGCTGGAGACCCTGCAGGCCAGGGCTGACTGTGGGATCGTCGGTGCTGTGATCGAAGATGCAGATGGGGCGATCGACCATGCGGGTGCGACCATCACCCGGCCGTTGGCATACGGCCAACATCTGCGGGCTGTGCCCGAGCAGGACCTTGCGGTCGACTATGTGACCGGGGCGATCTTTGCGATGCGGCGTGCGCTTTGGGAGCAGCTGGGGGGGTTTGACGACGATTTCTACCCGGCGTACTACGAGGAGAGCGACTACTGCCACCGCGCGCGTCGGCAGGGGGTCACGACGTATCTTTCTGTCGCTGCGCGCGGGCGCCATCTTTTCAGCAGCCGTGCCTGGCAGCGAGATCCGCTGCGCCACCAGGCTGACCAGCACCAGTCGCGTTATCGATTTGTCTGCAAACAATTTACAGACGTTGAACTGCTGGAATTCCTGTCTGCCGAGCGTGCGGCTGCGGCAGCGGAGCCTTTCTTTCATTCCACCCTGGGGCGTGCCCTGGCTGCGGTCTGGACCCGACAAAACCTGGCTGCCATTTTGGCTCGGCGGGTGCAGGACGGTGCTCCGCCGGTGGCATCGGCGACCCAGCGGGCGTTGTGGGTCGGATTTGCTGCGCTGTACCAGGCTGCTCTGGAGCGGGGAGAGGCGCTGGCATTGCCCCAGCCAGGGGCTGCGACAGCGGCAGCACGGTTTGAAGAATGGCAGCTCCAGAGTGGGGAAGTGCACCGTCAGCTGCAGCTGCACCGTGCCGAGCTTGCTGCGCTGCGCGACACCTTTTCTGAAACGTACGGGGGCTATCCCTGGCTGCGATCACAAGGCAAAACCCCTCGTTCGCTGCGCAGCCTGCTGCGCCATCTCTGGGCAATTTTGTCGGGAGAAGAGCATGCCCGGTGGGCGTATTTTCAGCTGCTGCGGCTGGAACAACACGAACAATCTCTGCACTGGCTTGACCATCGCATGAACCTGCTGGAAAATCAGCTGACGCTGCAAGAATATCGCCGACGGCTCTCCGATCTGCTGCTGGTCTATGCCCAACGTTGAACACACGTTCTCGGTGGTTGTCAACACGACCGACCGGGCTGCTTCTTTGCACACCCTGCTGCGCGCGTTGGAGCACCAGTCCTACCCTTATTTTGAAGTGGTGGTGGTGGTCGGACCCACGCGCGACAACACAGCGGCAGTGCTGGCGCAGTATGGGGGGCGTGTGCGGGTGCTTCAGTGCCCGGTCGCCAATTTGAGTGTCTCGCGCAACCTTGGGTTGCAGGCCGCTCTGGGGGAGATCGTGGCGTACATCGACGACGATGCTGTGCCAGCGCGCAACTGGTTGTTGCAGCTGAACCGTCTGTTCGCCGACCCGGGGGTGACTGCCAGCGGAGGGGCTGTCTATCTGGTGCATCCCAACCACGCCGCTGTGCAACATCAAATCGGGATCATCTCTGCACTGGCAGAACAGTACGATGTGCGCCAGGATCTGCTGGACAAATTGCCCCCTGACGGGGCTGGACGTCTCTGGACTCTGCGGATGATGGGTGCCAATATGGCCTATCGACGCCAGCCATTGCTGGCTGTCGGTGGCTTTGATGAGTTTTATGAGTGGGTCTACGACGACAGCGACCTGGCGGTGCGGCTGGCTGCTGCCGGCTATTTTGTCCAGCCAGCGATGGAGGCCTGCGTCTATCATGTGCCGGCTTCCAGCCGCAACCGGGTCGCCTACACAAACCATGGACGCTGGTGGATCCAGACCAAGGCGGCTGTCTATTTTGCGATCCGGAACGGCCGGGCAGCAGGTGTCTCCTGGAAAGTCATCTTGCAGAGGGTCGGCTATTTTGTACATGGCCACTGGCTCTGGCATCTCAACCTGTTTCAGCACAGCCAGGTGAGCTTCTGGCAGCTGCTGTTGATGAACGCTCGCGAGATCAAAGCCTGCTCGCTGGGTGCCTGGGCGGCGCTGCTGCGTCCTGCTGCGCTGCTCTCCCCCCCTGCTGCGCAGCCGGCAGAAAGAGAACCCGCTGTGCATTTTTTTCTTGGGAAGACGCCGGGCACGACGCCGACTGTAGATCCGGTCAGCGGACGCCAACCCGCAGTTGTGTTGGACGAGCCGCCGCTGCGTGTTGCGCTGCTCAGCCATCGCTATCCCCCCGACCACTATGAAGGTGTCGGCCGCCACACCAATTTGATGGCCAAGGGGCTGTTTGAGCTGGGCCATACGGTCCATGTGCTCACCCACGGCAAGCAGGCAGGCGTCAGTTACTACGACGGCGCCTACGTCCATCGTGTCCCATATCGTCTGGACCGCTATCTGCATCTGCGCCATCTGTACAAAGTGCACAACTTGCTGAACTACAGCCATGCTGTCTTTGAACGGCTGCAGCGTCTGCTTTTGAACGACGATATTCAGCTGGCGGATACGCCGGTCTGGCAGGTAGATGGTTTTGTGACGGCCGTTTCAGGGCTCCTGCCGGTGGTGGTCCGCCCGCAGACCGCACAGCGCCAGATCGGGCAGATCGAGCGCGATCTGGACGACGATACCCGGCTGGTTGGAGAAATGGAGGAGACACTGCTGCGCCAGGCTGATTTTATTGCGGCCAATTCGGAAGCTACCACGCGCGCGCTGCAGAGTGTCTATGGCCTTGCTGCCGGGAGCGCGCCGCTCCAGGTGATCCCACATGGGATCGAACCGGTCAGCGAGACGGAGGCGCGGCCCTTTCGTCTGGCCGCCCCGTCTCCGACGCTCAGCGTGCTCTATGTCGGGCGGCTCGAAAAGCGCAAAGGAATTCTGGATCTCTTCGCCGCGATCGCTGCGGTCCGCCGGCAGGTGGCAAATGTGCGTTTCGTGGTGGCCGGCGTAGACAACAGCGGCTCGGATGGGTTTCGCCGCAAGACGGGGATGGACTACCCGGCTTATTTTGCCAGAACCTACCCCGAGTGTGTGGCGCAGGTGACATTTCTGGGTGCGGTCAGCGAAGAAAAACTTCGATCGCTTTATCAGAGCTGCGATCTTTTTGTCGCCCCCTCTGTATACGAGTCGTTTGGCCTGATCTACCTGGAGGCGATGAACTATGCCAAACCGGTGATCGGCTGCCGGGCCGGGGGAATTCCAGAAGTGGTCGAAGAGGGGGTCTGTGGCCGCCTGGTGGATCCCCAGAGCCCAGAACAGCTGGCGGAGGCGTTGGTGGCCCTGCTGAAGTCGCCCACCCTTCTCTACGAATATGGGGTCGCAGGGCGGCAACGTCTGCTCGATCGCTTTACCCATCTTCATATGGCGCGTGGATTTGTACAGATTTATCGGCAGGTGCTTGCCCGCCAGGCGACAACAGCCGGATGATGGGGGGCAGCGAGCCGTTTTGGACAAGAGAGACAGGCTGTTTGGAAAACGATACACTCTGGTGGACTGGTTATGAAACGCCCGACGACCGTAACTGATATTTTGAATTCGGTGGAATTTGAGCTGATCCAGCACACGCTGTCGCAGGGGGATGTGGCAAGCGGCATCCAGCAGCTGCGCACCTATCAGGCCAAGGCGCGCGGCGAACTGTTCGGACAAGATCGGCTGCCTGCCTTGGGGGAAGTAGCCGACGTTCAGTTCCATGCCAACGAAATGGCTGCCACTTTGCTGCAGGTGATGCATCTGCGTCTGGAGGCAATGCACCAGGAACTTCAGCAGGCGACCTTTCTCAAGCAACACCAGTGGGTGGACCGGCCACCGTCCGAAAGGGGAGAGGAAGCGCTTCGCAGCCCAAGCGTCGCTGGCTGGCCTGTGCGGATGGCCCCCGAGAACCTTGCGACCAGCGACAGCCTCGACAACGCACTGGATGCGCTGCAAAAGCACCCTGTCGCGGAGATCGGCATGGAGCTCCAGAGAAGCCAGATCCCTCTATTGGGGGGACTGGTGAACTGGTTGCGCCGGGTGCTGCACGAACTGGTGCTTTTTTACGTAAACCGAGCAGTCCGCCAGCAGGCAGAGAGCCACGAGCTCTACGGAGCCCTGTTGCAACAGCTCACCGCCGCCCAACAAGCGCAGGCAGCCGAAATCGCCGCCTTGCGGGCGCAGCTGCAAGCGCTGACTCCCCGGGGCAGCCCGCCGGTGGGGGATCTGCCGGCGGGGGATCTGCCGGCGGGGGATCTGCCGAAGTAGCGCCATGCGTGTTCTCCATGTCACCCAGCGCTATCTGCCCGCGATCGGCGGCTCTGAACTGCATCTGGCCGAACTTTCCACCCGGCTGGTGGCAGACGGCCATCAGGTCACTGTGGTGACCACAGATGCGCTGGATTTTGAGCTTTTTTGGAACCCGCGCGCGCGGCGGGTGGCGCAGGCGGAGTCCTGGATCCAGGGGGTGCGTGTGCTGCGCTTTCCAGTGCGCCACCTGCCTTTCTCTCCCCTCAGCTATCCGGCGCTGCGGCGGCTGATCTGGCTGTTGGCCTCTGCCCGGTCGATACCGCTCGTCTGGCTGCAGCGGATCGCCCGGCTGACCCCCTGGGTGCCCGATCTGCAGCTCTGGCTGGATCAGACGGGCGAGCGATTTGATCTGGTGGCGGCCATGACGATTGTGTTCGAACCGCTGGTTGCGGCGGCGCAGCGCTATGCGCGCCGCTCTGCAACCCCCTTTGTGGTCTATCCGCTGACCCACCTGGGCACCGGCAATGTGGCGGGGAGCGATCCCAACAGCCGTTTTTATACGATGCGCCACCAGAGGGATCTGGTGCTCCACAGCGATTTTTTGATTGCCAACAGCCCAGATGAGAGTGCATTTTACCGGGCGCAGGGCATGGCTGCGGAGCGGATGGCTGCGGTGGGACCTGGCATCGAGCCGGAAGATCTGCGCGGCGGCGACGGGGGGCGGCTGCGCAGCCGCTGTGGGCTGCAGGGGGCTGTGGTGGGTGTGCTCTCTGCCCTTTCGTACGACAAGGGGGCCGTCCATGTGGTGGAGGCAGTACGCCTGCTCTGGCAGGCGGGTGTGGCGGTGGAACTGCTCCTGGCGGGTGTGGTCCTGGAGCCTTTCCAACGGTATCTGGAAAGGTTGCCGGCCGGAGATCGCCGCCGTCTGACGGTCTTGGGCCCGGTCGACCACCAGACCAAGCTCGATTTTTTGGATGCCATCGATGTGCTGGCGCTGCCCTCGCGCACCGATTCGTTCGGAATTGTCTATCTGGAGGCTTGGAGCTATGGCAAGCCGGTAGTCGGTGCCCAGGCGTGGGGGGTTCGGTCGGTGATCGACGACGGCCAGAACGGTCTGTTGGTTCCCTTTGGGGAGGTTTCTGTGCTGGCTGCTGTGCTGCGCAGGCTGCTCGAAGACCCTGATCTGCGTCAGCGGCTGGGCGAGCATGGCCGGCGCACCGTGTTCAGCATGCACACCTGGGCCCACAAATACCCGCGCGTGCTTGAAATCTACCACCAGCTGGTGAAGACAAAAGAAGAAGCTGTATGAAAGTTCTTCACCTGGTGCATCAGTATCTGCCTGAGTCTGTCGGGGGCACCGAACTCTACACAGAGGCTTTGGCCCAGGCCCTGGCCGAGCGAGGGTGGCAGAGCGCTGTGTTTTATCGATCCTACCGAGCTGGCAGCCAACTGGTTGTCGATGCAGCGGCACCTGTGAGCACCTATGCGGCCTCTGGGGGAGTGTTGGACCCTGCGCTGCGTTTTTTGGCCACCTGGCGCCATCCCCAGCTGCACGCGCACTGGGAATCTGCGCTTGATTCGTTTCGACCGGATCTGGTGCATGTGCAGCATTTGATGGGATTGCCCTTGTCGTTGCTGGCAGTGCTCCGGGAGCGGAGAATCCCGTATCTGGTGACCCTGCTGGACTATTGGTGGCTCTGCGCCAATGCAAACCTGTTGACGAACCATGGCCATCAGCGCTGTGGGGGGCCGCGTGCCAGCCTCAACTGTACGCGTTGCGTTGTGGCCCGTTCTGGATCACCGTTGGCCTGGGGAGCCTCCCCGGCGTTGTGGGGGTTGCTCGTCGACCGCAACCGTCAGCTGCGCAGCGCGTTGGCAGAGGCCGCAGCGCTGTTGGCTCCTTCTGAATTTGTGCGTAGCTGGTACGCCAGCCAGGGAGCAGGCACCCCTCAGCTGGTGCGCTGGGGGGTTCTTCCCCTGGGGGAGGAGGTGTCCCCACCGCAGCTGGACAGTTCCCAGCTGAATTTGCTGTATGTGGGAGGATTGGCGCCGAACAAAGGCGTTCATGTGCTGCTGGCTGCGCTGCGCAAGGTCGTGGGGCGGGTGCGGCTGGTCGTGGCAGGGGACGAGACCTCCGATCCTGGCTATGTAGCCGAGCTGCACCAGCTGGCGGACTCCCGTGTGCACTTTGTGGGGAGGTTGAACCGTCGACAGGTCTGGGAGCAGATGAAGGGGGCAGATGCTGTGCTGGTCCCCAGCCTCTGGCATGAGACATTTTGCCTGGTGGCACACGAAGCGCTGGCGGCCGGGACCCCAGTCGTCGCTTCGGCGCTGGGCGCGCTGCAGGAAACGGTGCAGGACGGGGTCAACGGATTTTTGTTGGCGCCTGGGGATCTTCTGGCCTGGCAGGAGGCATTGCAGCATTGGGTAGACGAGCGGCAACGGCTGCGTTCGCTGCGTGCCACCGTGACGCCGCCACGCCAGTTTCTGCAACATGTCGAGCAGGTCGAATCGATCTACCGTGCACAGCTGGGAGAGCGCCCATGACCGCTCCCTCAAACTGCTATCGTCCAACGCCGCTCTATCGCATTCTGGTGGTTGCAAGCCTGCTGGCTGCAGCGCTGTGCGGCTGGTCCTTGACGCAGCAGTTTGACTGGGTAACGTTGCTGTTTTTGGTCGGGTGTCTGTATGCGGGGGGCATCTATGCCCTGCAGGGGCGTTCGTGGGTGGTGGTAGATGCGGAAGGGCTGCTCTGCCATTCGCCGTCGCGCACCCAACGGGTGCGATTTGGCCAGCTGGACAATGCTGTTGAGGCGGGGCGGTGGATGCGGAGAATTGTGGTGACCTATTACCCGCTGCAGCCGGATGGGCTGGTAGACTTGAACCATCTGGCCAGTCTGGCGCTGCCAGTTGTAGAGCGGCAGGAGCTTCTGTTGGCCGAGCTGGTCGAGCATGTGCCGGGCAGAGGCGGGTGAGGCAGCCGGATGTTGCCTTTTGCACCGGCCATCGTGGTCCGGAGACTGCTGCCTGCCGAGCTGGAAGCGGCGTGCCTGCTGTTGAACCGGCAGCTGGCAGCTGCATTCTACAGCAGACCGATGGAGGTGGAGGAGGCTCGCGAACAGCTGTTGTCAGAAGCTCCGCCCAGCCTGTGGCCGGTACAGTGGCAACAGCACGCCGTGTTCTTGGCTGTGCAGGCTGGCGAGTTGGTGGGGCTGTTGGATGTCGCTGTGAGGCGTGCTACCGTTGAACTGCCCAGCGCTCAGCCCGTTGGGCAGTTGCGTTTTTGGGTGTTGCCTGAAGAACACACGCTTGTCGACTCTGTGGCGGTTGCCTTGCTGGCTGCTGCTGGCGAGTTCTGGCGGCAGCAGCGAGTGGCTCTGATCCAAGCATACTCTGCCAGCACGGGGTACCCGCAGTGGCAGGGCGGGATGGGGCTCCTGCCGGATGCGTGGGCCGTCCAGACCCGTCTGCTGTTGGCGGATGGGTTTGAGTTTGTCGACCGCCGCTACGCGTTTGTCCATCGGGGACAAGAGACCTTGTTTGAGGAGAGCGTTCCACAGGCCGGGTTGAGTCTGTCTTTCCGCGGGGATTCTCGCGACCGCCGCTACGAGATTTTTTTCCGGCGCACGGAACGGGTTGCAACGGCGCGCGTTGTGCAGTTCGTTCCGGCACCGCGTGCGTCGCCGGTGGCCCATCTGTGGGAATGGGAAGTCGAAGCGCAGTGGCACAACCAAAACCTGGGTCGCTGGCTGCTGCGCCGGATCCTCAACGACACCGCGCAGCAGGCGATCGAACAGGTGCTGGTCTTTGTCCGGATGCAGCAGGTGGCTGCGATCAACCTGTTGGGCCAGCATGGATTTGTCGAACAGCCCTATCGCGGGTATTCGTTGCAGAAAACGATGCGGGAATAACGATGCATGTGTTGTTTGTGACCGGGGAATATCCTCCGATGCAAGGGGGAGTCGGTGCCTACACGCGCGAAATAAGCCGTGCCCTGCAGCAGGGGGGGGCGCGCATCAGTGTGCTGACTGCACAGCGGGCGGCGCAGCCAGACTGTGCCGCATTCGACGGTTCGATCCGAGTCCTGCCTGCCGTCGAATGCTGGGATTGGCGTGTGCTGTCGATGATCCCCGAGCTGGCGCGAGCGCTGCGCACCGACCTGGTGCACGTGCAGTACCAGACGGCTGCCTATGCCATGCACCCTGCCATCAATTTTGCGCCTCGCTGGTGGCAGCGGCAGGGCATCCGGGTTGCCTGGACCTACCACGACCTGCTGCCGATGTATCTGTTCCCCAAGGCTGGCCGTCGGCTCCGTTCCTGGGTGACATGCTTCCCGGCCCGCAGTGCGGACTGTGTGATCACGACGACTGCAGCCGACAGAGTGGCTCTCGTGCAAAAGGGGATTGCGGCCACGGAGATTCCGATCGGCAGCAACATTGTGAGTACCCGGCTCAGCGCATCGGAGCGAATAGCCCGGCGCCAGCGGTACGGGTACCGAGACGACGATCTGGTGGTCGGCTTTTTTGGGTTTCTCAACCAGAGCAAAGGGGCCTTGGATCTGCTGGAGGCGATCCATCTCCTGAACCAGATGCGCGCTCCTGTCCATTTGCTGATGATCGGGGATCAGAGGGGTGCCAGTGACCCGACCAATGCGGCCTATTCTCGCAAAGTGGAGGCCCAGATCCAGCGTTACGGGCTTTCCAGGCAGATCCGGTGGACAGGGGCGATGCCGGACCTGGAGGTTGCTGCCGACTTGAATGGCTGTGACGTGCTGTTGTTGCCTTTCCGGGATGGGGCCAGCCTGCGCCGGGGAACCTTGATGGCGGCGCTGGCCAACGGCTGTGCGATTGTGACCACCACGCCGCAGGCGCCGATCGTCGAGTTGAAAGAGGGGCGGGATCTGCTCTACACTGCTGTCGGCGACAGCCAGGCGATGGCGGCGGCAGTGCTGCGGGTGGCCGACGATCGGGCTTTGCGGGCATCTTTGCAAAACAATGCAAGAAAAGTGAGCCGTCGGTTCGACTGGGACGAGATTGCGCGCCGCCATCTGGATGTGTACAGCAGCAGCTTGGAGCGGGCCGAGGTGGACCGGAAACCCAGCCTGTTCGGCTTTTGGGGGAGACCGCGTTGATGGGCAGGGCAGAGCCCTGGCTCTTCAAAGCCCCTGCGGTTCCCTCTTCGGCCCTGGTCGCCGCTGTGGGAGGGCATCCTTGGGTGGCGCAGCTGCTGGCGCAGCGCGGGGTCGATACACCGGAGAAGGCGATTCCCTTTCTGGACCCTGGCCAGTATCAGCCCGCCCCGCCGTCGGCACTGCTCGGGGTGGATGCTGCTGCAGCGCTGATCCTGGCGGCAGTGCAGCAGCGACAGCATCTGTTGGTCTGGGGTGACTTTGACGTGGATGGGCAGACGAGCACGGCGCTGTTGGTGACGGCGCTGCGCACACTGGCGGGCGACGACCGGGTGCGTTTTCATGTCCCCAATCGTTTCGAAGAAAACCACGGCATCCGTCTGCACAAATTGCAGGAAAAACAGCGTGAGGGGCCGCTAGACCTGCTGTTGACCTGTGACACAGGAATTGCCGAGGCAGAGGCGATCGGGTATGCCCGGGACCAACAGATCGTCGTGGTGGTCACCGACCACCACGACCTTCCGGCGGAGTTTCAGGGGCTTCTCCCCGACCGTCTGTGGGGGAGAGAGGCTGCGGAAGCTGGCAGCCTCAGCGTGCGCCGCGCCAATGCGATCGTCAACCCCAAGTTTCTGCCAGAAGGCGACCCGCTGCGGACCCTGCCCGGTGTCGGGGTTGCCTACAAACTGGTCCAACGTCTCTTTGCGCTGGCTGGCCGCAGCGGCGAAGAGGAACGGTTGCTGGACCTCGTTGCGCTGGGCATTGTGGCCGATGTGGCAGAACAGGTAAACGATGCCCGCTATCTGCTGCAACGGGGGCTGGAGCGGCTGCGCACAACCACCCGTGTCGGGCTGCTGGCCTTGATGCAGATCTCCCAGGTAGACGCCTCACAGCTGACTGCCGAGTCGATTGGATTTCAGCTGGGCCCCCGCATGAATGCTTTGGGAAGGCTGGAGGATGCGACGGTGGCTGTAGAGCTGTTGTCGACGCGTGACCCGATCCGTGCAGGGCAGTTGGCCAATCAGCTGGAACGGCTGAACCAGGAACGCCGCCGGCTGACCAGCCAGATCGCCAGCTCGGCGGACACCCTGATCGAACATGACCCGAGCCTGCTGGAATTCAACGCGTTGGTGCTGGCGCACCCGGCGTGGCATGCGGGGGTGGTGGGGATCGTGGCCTCGCGTCTGGTCGAGCTTTACGGCAAGCCGGTGGTTTTGCTGCGGACGCCTGCTGGTGAGCTGGCGCGAGGCAGCGCACGCAGTGTGCAGGGGGTCGATATCGGCGCTGCCATTGCGGCCTGCAGCCACCTTCTGGCTGCGCATGGGGGGCATCCGGGTGCGGCTGGGCTCTCGCTCAAGCCCGAAAACATCGCGGCCTTTCGTCAGGAACTCAGCCATCAGGTGGAGCTGCATCGAGACCCGGTGGCCCAGCCGGGTCTCCAGATCGATCTTACCGTCCGGTTGGACGAGCTTTCTTTGGAAGTGGCAAGCCAGCTGGCGCGGCTGGCCCCTTTTGGGCAGGGCAACCCTCTGCCGCGACTGGCGACGGGGGGGGTTGTGGTGGTCGGCGACCGCCGGATGGGCGCCGAGGGCACCCACCGCAAACTGCGGATTCGTCAGGGAGAGGGGCCTGTGCTGGAGCTGCTCTGGTTTGGGGGGGGGGATGTCGAGTTGCCGGCAGGGCCGCTGGATCTGGTCTATACGCTGGGGGTCAACCAATATCGGGGAGAGCGCTCGTTACAGCTGCTCTATGTGGCCCACCGCCCGGCCGTCACCCTGCCTGCGGCGCCTGTTGTGCAGCGACCGCCTGTGGCCCTGGTCGACCTGCGCCAGTCGTTCGAGCCAGCCTCTGCTTTGCCGGCGAAGGCAATCTGGTATGCGGAAGGAATCCGTCTGGAAACAGCTGGTGCAGGGGTCGAGTATGCCCCACGCTTTGCGGTGCCGGCAGGGCGTTCTCACCCGTTGGTTCTGTGGAGCATTCCCCCTTCTCCGGAGCTGATGCGCTGGCTCTTGGACAACAACGACAGCGGCCAGGTCTATCTCTGTGCCCGTTTTACCGCCGACGACGCGCCGGCTGTCGTGCTCCAGCAGGTGGCGGGGATGGTCAAATATGCGTTGAACCAGAGTGCGGGGCAGGTTGATGTGAAGCGGATGGCAGCGCGGCTCGGCCAGACCGAAGGGGTGCTCCGCACGGCATTGCTGTTGTTGGCACGCAGTGGAAAATTTCGTCTGATCGAGTGGCTGGACGCCGATCTGGTTTTGGTAGGGGCAGCTGTCTCTGAGCCAGCAGGCACCGAAGATCTGTGGGCAGAGTTCGATGCCTTGCTGGCTGAAGTGCGTGCGTACCGCCGCTTTGTGGCGCGCGCCCGCCTGAGCGAACTGGGAGGGGGCTGAGGGTCAGCTGGCTGCCCGTCCCCGCCCAGTCTCTGGGGCAAGACGCAGCTCCTGGAGACGGGCGATGCGTTTTTCAGTGGAAGGATGTGTGCTGAAGAGCCCTGCCAGCCCGCCAAAGATTGGGTTGACAATGTACAGATGCGCAGTTGCCGGCGCCACCGCCATCGGCTGGCGCGAGACACTCATTTCGAGCTTGCGCAGCGCACTGGCCAGCGGGGCGGGGTCCCCCAGAATGCGGGCACCTTCGGCGTCCGCCACAAACTCACGCGAGCGCGAGATCGCCATCTGAATGATCATCGCAGCGATCGGCGCCAAAATCAACATGAGCCAGCTGCCCCCCCCTCCTTCTTCGTCGTCGCTGCCGCCGAAGATCATGCTCCACATCGCCATGTCTGCCACCATGCCGATTGCTCCGGCGATGGTCGCTGCAATGCTGCTGATCAACGTATCGCGGTTTTTGATATGTGCCAGCTCGTGGGCCATGACACCAGCCACTTCATCTCGATTCAAAATCTGCATGAGACCGGTGGTCGCTGCCACTGCGCCCTTGGCCGGTGAGCGGCCAGTGGCAAAGGCATTGGGGGCCGGGCTGTCGATCAGGTGAACCCTCGGTTTGGGAATTCCCGCACGCTGGGCCAGTGTTTCGACCAGGCGGTGCAGCTCCGGCGCTTCTGCAGGGGTCACCTCGCGTGCCCGGCTCATCTTCAGCGCCATGGTGTCTGAAAACCACCAGGCCGCCATGTTCATGGCCACAGCAAACAAGAGCGCAATGACCATGCCATTCCCGCCGCCCAGTGCATTGCCGATCAGCATAAAAAAGCCGGTCAGCAAGGCAAGGAGCAAAGTTGTTTTTGTCGTATTCCAAAACTGATTCATGGACGCCTCCTTTGTCAGACAGGTTGGATATAAAAGAAAATGCCGCTTTGGCTGCCCATGTTTCTATACACAATTTCTATACACAATCCTAGCAAAGTTATCCAAAGGGTGTGTAAGGAACTGTCCGATTGTACCGACAGCAGACTGACGCCAGGCTGACCCGCCAATCGGCTGACCTGCACCGGTCAGCCGATTGGCGCCGGCGGTCAGTCGGGGATGCCGATCAATTTGACTGCGTCGATCTCGTTCCAGCCGCTCACCGACGGCTCATCCACAGTCAGACGCACCTGGTCTGTGGCAAAATTGACGGGGAGCAGCGCGGGGCGGAAGGTTGCAAAGTCCAGCCCTGCAGTCTCTGCAGTTCCCTCCCAGGCGACCACCCATTCGTCCGTGTTGAGATCGAAGAATTCGACCCGCACAATGGCACCTGGATTGTAGGACTCGTAGATCTCCAGCCCGACCGGAATCACGGGCTGGGCATACGCCAGCACCAGGGTTTCTTGCTGGCTGTCGCTGTTGTACGCTGCCCAGGCTGTCACTTCGTCTCCAGAGATCAGCGTGTCTGGCTCCCCGGTCGCCTGCTGGGCGGACCAGTTGTCGTCGCCGTACTGGCTGGACGCAGAAGCGCTGACGGCCCACTGTTCGAGGGTCTCAGCGGGGGCTGTCTCAGCGGGGGCTGTCTCAGCGGGGGTGCTGGCGCTGCTCTCCGTCTCGGCGGCAGCAGCGAGCAGGTCTGTGACCGGGATTGTCCCTGCGCTGATCGAAAAGTCAGCGGCCTGGTCGCTCCAGCTGCTGTCCACCAGCACGATGTAGGTGCCCGGTTCTTCTACATAGGTAGAGACAATCTCTTTGGAGCTGGCGAGCTGGCTGATGTCGTTGTCTGTGATCGTCTCGTCTGCATAGCGGCTCAGCTGCAGGTCCAGGTCATCTTCGGTGTGGCCAGCCAGCACGACGATCAGGAACTGCTCGGCAGTATCGACCTGGATGAGATAGCCGACGACAGTGCCAGCCTCGATCTGCCCGTCCACGGGGGTCGCCAGCGGCAAGGTCGGGGCCACTTCGCCCTCCTCGAACTGCACGGTGTAGGCAGCCCCTGTTGTGCTGTCGCTGCTCACATCCAGGTAATAGGTGCCGGCCACCGGGGCGACAAAGGTGAGTCTGGCAGGTTCGTCGCCGAAAGAATAGGCCGACCGAAAGCCCTCGCCCGGCCAGAAGCCCACCTCCAACGTGAGCATCTCGTTTGACGTGGCGACCAGATGGACGGTGGTGCCAGCTTCTGCAACAGCGAACTGGTACAGGTTGGTGTCGTCTGGGTTGAGCAGGTCGTCGCTGGTTTCGACACCTGGCTGCAGCACGGGCGCTGGTCCGCTGAGAAAGACGCTGACCTGGAGTTCTGCTCCTTCGCCGTCGGGTGTGACGGTCAATTCGTACATCCCTCCCTGGGTGGGGAACAGCAGCACGTCGGATTGGTCGGTGGCGATCGTGGTCGAGTCGGCGGTGGCCGAGTCGACCAGCTCTGCTGTGTAGCGATCCTCGTCGGCGCCTTGCACCAGGATGGCCAGCTGTTGGGGGTACTGGCTCTCCTCGACAGTTACCTCGGCGTAGAGGGGCTCTGTCACCGCAGAGGTGACAAAGGTGGCACCGTTGAAAAGCTCTCCTGGCAAGGAGGGGTCTGCGCTCATGCTGCCAGCCTCCACACCGACCACAAAGCCCAGTTCTGCGCTCTGTTGCGCGACAAAGAGCAGCAGATAGTCCCCGGCTGTCAGCTCGACATCGAGCAGATCGGCCAGCGTCTCTTCGTAGACCACGCTCTCGTCGTCGCGCAGGATGGTCAGCTGAAAGTTGTCTGGCGAGCCGGACCCTGTAGAGACAACCGTGTAGGTCGCGTCGTCGGGAATGGTCAGCACATAAGCGGCTTCTTCGCCTGCCGCCAGGTCAGCGTTCACAAATTCACCCAGCAAAATGGGGGTCGTGCTTGTCTGGGCATGCACGGCCCCCCACCCCAGCAGACTTGCACACAACAGCCCGATCCACCCTGCAACCCCCCATGTTCGACGGGGCTGTGACGAAAAAAGAAGATGGTGAGACATAATTTTTCCTCCTCCAATGGGTGAAGGCGTCAAGTTGACACATCGCGTGTATACTGGGACAATCCAAGTGTTGTGGATGCAAGGATGTCTCTCTTCTGAGTGTACACCGTTTTACGGGCGGATAGCAATAGGTTAAACGAGGGAATTGTGATCGACTATACGTTTTTGGGGCAGGGGCTTGAAACCGGAGAGGTCTGGAGCCTTTCCTGGTTGAACCCGCTGGCACCCAGAGCGCTGACGCCATTTACCAACAGCCTGCTGGTGGAGGTAGCCGCGCGCGCCTGGTATCTGTATTTCGACCGCCTGGGCTTTCAACCTGCGCCACGCTCGCGTCTGGTGCGTGTCTGCCAGGGGCGCCCCTATGTCAATCTGTCGATTTCGGCCAGGCTGGAAGCGGAGCAGGCGGGGATCGAACCTGTGCGGCTCTGTCTGGACGGTGCTGCCAGGCCGTTGGCTGGTTGGCACAAGCCAGGTCTGCTGGCATCCCTCAAGCGGGGGCGGGCAGACAAAAAGATCGAGGATCTGCTGGCTGCGTTGCAGAGCGAACTGCCTGGCACGACTGCCCGCGCCCAGGGCTGGTATCAGCGGGTGATGGCGCTGCGCTGGTCACAGGCAGAGGTGCTTCAGATTATGGAAGAAATTGAGCGGGTGGGTGCCGCTGCGCTGCTCCCCTTTTTTGCTGCCCGCCACACATTGGAGGCTGCCTGCAGGCGGCTGTTGCTGGTGCAGCGGGAGGGCACACCCCAGCAGCGGGCAGCCCGTCTTGCGGTCGCTTTGGGAGGCAGTGCACGCACGGTCGAGCTGGATCTGGCAAACCGGGTGACTGCACTGGGCAGAGAGGCAGCTGCTTCGGCGGCTGCTTTGGCCTGGCTGCGGGGCCCTGTCGACTCCAACTGGCAGCAGTCGTTGCCTGCGGGTGCTTTTGGCGAGGCGTTCGAACAGTTCATGGCCTTGTATGGTCAGCGCGCGATCGGCGAAGGCGAAATGGCTGTGCCGCGCTGGCAGGAAGATCCTGCGTCGCTGGTTGGGGCGCTGCAGGCAGCTGCTGCGGGCGAGCGGTCTGCAGCGCAGCCGCTCCCTGCCGACCCTGCGCCGCTGCTGGCAGCGGTCGACAGCAGCCAGCGCAAAGAGACGCACCACCTGATCGAGCGCATGCGTCGGGCGGTCGAGCTGCAGAGCGGTGGGTTGCACGCTTTTGCCTTTGTGTTGGCTGGGACACGCCGCTGGGCTCTGGCTGCTGGCCGCGAGGCAACGGTCGACCAGCGACTCCTGGCCAGCGAGGATGTCTTTTTCTACGAGCTCGAAGAGGTCAAACAGATGATGACCGGCGAGTGGAACATCAGCGATCGTTCGAGGATCCACGCAACCGCTGGGGAACGCCGTGCGCAGCTGCTCCAGGCGCAGCAGGTGGTGCCGGCGGATCTGGTGTGGGGGGAGCGGGAAGCCCGGCGGGATCCGGCGGTGCTGCCAGCAGCGGCAGGGGTGGCCAGCGGAATGGCTGCGGAAGAGCTTCCTTCTCCTGGCTGCGTATGGGTCTGTCCGGTGGGGGAGAGCGCCGCTGCGGTGTTGCTGCCGGCCTCGGCTGCGCTGCTTATTGCGCAGGGCAGCCTGATCGACCCGTTGGCCGACTGTGCGCGTGCCCTGGGGCGGCCTGCTGTGGTCGGGGCGCACGTCGGGGAGGGGGCCGCTGCCGGGCTCAGCGTGGACGGCAACGTCGGGCGGGTGAGCAGCCGATGAGCCGCAGGGGAACAGGGCAGCTGTTGTCGCAGACAGTCGCCCAAATCGGTGCGCTGGACCCGGTGAGCCAGCTGGCTGCACGGCAGCGCCAGCAAGAGCTGACCAAACCAGCCGGTGCGCTGGGTCGGCTGGAAGCGCTGAGTGTCCAGCTGGCTGGGATCACGGGCAGTTTGTGCCCGCCGCTGCGCCCTTGCCGGGTGATTGTCTGTGCGGCCGACCACGGTGTGGCGGCGGCTGGCGTCAGCGCCTATCCAGCCTCGGTGACCGCCCAGATGGTGCACAATTTTTTGGCAGGGGGAGCGGCGGTCAATGTGCTGGCCCGTCTGCTAGGCGCGGAGGTCACGGTGGTGGATGTGGGGGTAGCGGCTGCGTTGCCTGCCCATCCGCACCTTGTGGCGGCCAAAATCCGGGCAGGGACGCGCAATTTTCTGGAGGCTCCTGCCCTGACCCCTGATGAAGCCGTCGCCGCAGTCGAGACCGGGATCCAGGTGGCCCGGGCGGCGGTCGAGCAAGGGACCTGCCTGCTGGTCACCGGTGAGATGGGGATCGGCAACACCACAGCCAGCGCCGCCATCGCCGCAGTTCTAACCGGGCGGGCCCCGGCCGCGGTCACGGGCAGGGGCACTGGGATCGACGAAGTGCGCTGGCAGCACAAAGTCGCCGTGATCGAAGAGGCGTTGGCGCGACACCGCCCAGAGCGCAACGATCCGATCGACGTGCTGAGCAAAATTGGGGGGCTGGAGATCGGGGCGATCGCCGGGGTGGTGCTGGCGGCTGCCGCGGCCAGGGTGCCGGTGCTGGTGGATGGGCTCATCTCGACCGCGGGGGCTGCGCTGGCTTTTGGCCTGTGCCCGGCAGCGCAGCCCTTTGCAATCGCCGGCCACGAAAGCCAGGAGCCCGGACATCGGGCGTTGCTCGATTGTACCGGTCTCTCTCCCCTGCTGAATCTGTCGATGCGGCTGGGGGAGGGGTCGGGCGCGCTGTTGGCGCTTCCGCTGTTGGATGCTGCACGGGCCACATTGAACGAAATGGCGACTTTTGAGGGTGCAAGGGTGGCGGGCCCGCTGGATGTCTCCGGGCTGGAGTCAGGCCGGGGCTGAGTGAATCGATCCGAGAGGAGAAGAGGTGTGACGAGTCAACAAGCGACCCAGGTTTCTGCAGGGCAAGCAGCCCCTGCTGTGCCGCTCAAAATCAGTATTGTGATTCCACTTTACAACGAAGAGGGCAGCATTCCGCAGCTTTACACAGCGTTGGATGGTGCGATTGCCCATTATGGGCAGCCTGCCGAAGTGATCGTGGTCGACGATGGTTCGCGCGACCGCAGTTTTGCGTTGCTCAAGGAGATTGCGACCCGAGACCCGCGTTTTACGATCATTCGATTTCGACGCAACTTCGGTCAGACAGCTGCCTTTGCAGCCGGGTTTGCGCAGGCGCGCGGGGAAGTGATTGTCACGATGGATGCGGACCTGCAGAACGACCCGATGGATATTCCGCGGTTGATGGCGAAGATCGATGAAGGGTACGACATTGTCAGCGGGTGGCGCAAGAACCGGCAGGACCGCTGGCTTGACCGCAAGCTGCCCTCGCTGTTGGCCAATCGGCTGATCTCGAATGTGACCGATGTTCGTCTGCACGACTATGGCTGTTCGCTCAAAGCCTACCGCACCGAGGTGATCCGACATGTGCGGCTCTACGGCGAGCTGCATCGTTTTATTCCAGCACTGGCCAGCCAGGTTGGAGCAAGTGTCACTGAAGCGCCGGTCAACCATCGAGCCCGCCAGTTTGGCCGTTCCAAGTATGGCATCAGCCGCACCGTGCGGGTGATGCTCGATCTGATCAACGTCTGGTTTCTGGGCGCCTATTCGACGCGGCCGATCCATGTCTTTGGCACGCTGGGGCTGATCTCGAGCTTGTCTGGGCTGTTGGTGGGCTGCTACCTGACGGCGCTCAAGCTTTTCTGGGGGGAGAGCATTGGCAACCGGCCCCTGCTGCTCCTGGCGGTGCTGCTTGTGGTGATCGGCGTTCAGTTGGTGACGATGGGGCTGTTGGCCGAGATGATCACGCGCACCTACTATGAAAGCCAGAACAAGCCGATCTACGTGGTGCGCGAGATCGTCAACAATTTTGTGTGAGAGGTCGGTGCGGCAGATGAACTGCGCAGAGCCCCTCCCGTAGGGCATCTTCTTCCCCAGAACGTTTGTGCGGGCAAAAGCTGTGAGTAACCATCCTTGTGCCGAACGGCGTCAAGTGACGGAAGTGCCACGGGTGGAACCCGAAATCGCCGAGTATCGGCGCCATCGCCTGTGTTGCCTCGCGTGCGGGACGGGATGTAGGGCGAAGTGGCACTTCGCCCTCCTTGTCTATACCGACTTGATGGCTGGGGAGGGGGTATCTGCTCAGCGGCTCACAGTCGGCAGATAGATCTGCTGGTCGCAGGGCAGGTTGGGCTCTTCCAGTGCGACCACGCAGATGAGATCGGTCCACGCCCCCCCTGTGGGCACGCGGCCAAACCCTCCGAAACGGGGCCGTTCGTCCCAGTCGAACCCATCGATGAAAGCAGTGCCTTCTCCGCCGTACAGGCCGACGAAATCGTTGGCGTTCTCCAGGGTGAAATTCATATGCCAGACGCTGCGGTTGGGGAGCGTATTCTGGCCGATGTCGCTGTCGGCCAGAAAGGCGAGCAGCTGGCCAGGGGCGAGCGTGACCCCAGCGGGGATCCGAAACTTCAGCGGCTCGTTGCGGTCGTTGGTGATCGAAAGGCCGTCGAGTGAGACGGCAGCGGTGCCTGGGTTGTACAGCTCGACCCAGTCTGGCCGTTCGGCGGGTTCGTCGGGGTCGGGGACGTAGTCGTTGCGGGAGACTACTTTGTGGATCAACACCCTGGGCGCCGCATAGCCGGCCATATAGCCGTAGTCGCGGCCGAGCAGCGGGAAGCGCGCGCTTTCTGCCTGTCCATCGCTGGCTTCGACATAATAGCGCACCAGCGTACCCGTGGGCATGGCTGGGAGAGCGGCTGCATACTGGGTGGGGCCGACCTGGTCCATCGGGAGGGTTGTCCAGGAGAGAGGCTCTGTGTAGGGAGCTGTCCGGGTGCTGTAGCGGATCTGTGCCACGGTGACCCCGATGTCGTCGGTGATCGTCGCGCTGACTGTGAAAGGGCCGGTGGGGCCGGGGAGATCGACCGTCAGCGTCGGTGAGGTCACGTTTGAGATGTACGGTGGGTTGACACTGTTGCTTTTGCCGGCGGTGGGGCGGCCGGGCCGCCAGTTTCCGGTGCCGTCGAGGCTGCGGGCGTAGGAGATGTCGCTCTGTTGGGGCCCAAATTCTATCTCGTCGATTTTGGTGACGGAATCGTCGCTCTGGACTGCGTAGATGCCCACATATTCGCCTTCTGCTGACAGGCTGAAGTCCAGGTGGAGGGGGCCTCGCTGCGGGTCGTTGTCGGCAAAGAGGACCAGAAAGCCGTAGGCAGAGATGGTCAGGCTGGCTGTGATCAGATGCTTGGTGGGCCGTGCCGGGTCATCGGTCAAGGCCAGTCCGTTCAGCGAGACCGGGCTGCCGGTGGGGTTGTAGAGTTCGATCCAGTCTGGGGTGCGGTCGGGGTCATCCGGGTCGAAGAGGGTAGAGCTGTTGGAGGCCATCAGCTCGTTGAGGCGGAGGTTGGCCAGCCCAGCAGGTTGCTCTGGCGCAGCGGTTGCCGGGCTGGCGACCCAAAAAAGTGTGGCAGCCAGGAGACTGCCGAACAGCAGGGCGATCGTTGTGCGAAGTACAGGGTGCATGGGCATCACTCCTTGGGCTGGTTCAGTAACAGCCGCTGCCATCGGCGACAGAAGGCAGGTACACAAACGAAGAAGGGACAAACGAGAGATTGTAGCGGCCAGGCGTCGGGGTGGCGTAGCGAACCCATGCGTTGGGGTTCAGGTCGGAACGTGCCCACGCGTGGTCGGGCAGCTGCGGATCGAAGGAGACCTGGTCGATGACCTGGTTGCCGCGCGTGTCGATGTCGTACAGCACCAGGGTCTCTCCGTCCCGGCTGAGGCTGAATGGGACATGGAAGCCGCCCTGTTCTGGTTCGGCATCGGCGATGAAGAGCTGGTAGCTGTATGGCTCCATCAGGGTCCCTTCTGGGATCCGGTATTTGCGCAGGTCGGTGGGGTCATCGGTCAGATACATGCCACCCAGGTCGATTTTTTGGCTGCTGGTGTTGTGCAGCTCGAACCAGTCGGGGTATTCGAGCGGTTCGTCTGGGTCGACCAGGACGGTGCGGTTGTCGGCCATGAGTTCGTTGATCACGATTGGGATTTTGCGGTTCTGGCTGGGGTCGTTGCTGTCGGTCAGCGAGCGCATATATTCGCCGAGCAGTGGCATCTGTGTGACGCCGTCGACGGCGGTGCGCCCGTTGCTGACGATCGAAACGGTCAGGCTTCCGGTGCCGCATTGGGGGGTGGGTCTGGGCTCGGCCACCACAAAGTAGCGGGTGGTGGCTCCTGGGGCGATGAAGGTGGCGGGCAGATCGAGGAACATCTCCCCGTTGTCGAGCAGGAAGAGGGTTTCTCGTCGGATCGACGTATCGCTTGCTGCGGCGAAGCGGCCGTCGCCGTTGTCTTGGTAGACCTGCAGGGCAGAGAAGAGGCTGCTGACCTGGTCGGTGGTCAGGCGGGTTCCGTCGCTGTTTTCGAAGCGGAGGGTGAGCGAAGCGAGCTGGAGGGGTGGGTTGCCTGGCCGCCCGCGGTGGGTCAGACTGGTTTCGACCAGCAGGCGTTGGGTGTCGGCGCTGAGATTGGGTGAACTCTGGGTCAGGCGGAACTGCCCACCACGGTTTTCATGCCAGGCGACCTTGCCATCCTGGCGCGAGGCAGAGAGCACATCCAAATCCTGGTCGCCGTCCAGATCGGCGACAAAGACCCCGTGTGCCACTTCGGCGAAGGGGCTGATCAGGTGTTCCTGCCAGCTGGGGACGACTTCGCCCATATTTTCGTACCAGACGATCTGGTTGTTGTATTCAACAGCGGCGACGATGTCCTGGTCGCCGTCGCCGTCCAGATCGGCTCCGAGCGCGGCGTGGACGCCGCGTGCGGTGTCGCTGACGGCATATCGTTGAAAGCCCAGACCGGTGTTGAGACGATTGGCAAACCAGGAGACCGTGTGGTCGCGCTCGGAGGAGACGATGATGTCCATGTCGCCGTCCCGATCCAGGTCGGCTGCATGGATGAACTGCGCGCCATTGGCGTTGGCGTAGAGGATCTCCTGGCTGAAGGTGCGCGGGCTGGTCTGGCGAAAAATGGTTACGCGGTTGTCGTTGGCTGAGGCGGCCATCAAGTCCATGTCGCCGTCCCCATCCAGATCGGCCGCATAGCTGGAACGGGGGTAGCCAAGGCTGCGGCTGACAAATTGTTTGGCCCAGGTGGTGCCGGTGCGGTCGCTGTTTTCGTACCAGGCGATTGAGCCGTCGCCGTCGGTGGCGGAGTAGAGGTCGAGATCGCCGTCGCCGTCGATGTCGGCGAGGTTGGCATCGCGCACTCGGCTGGCAGAATCGCTGACGAGGCGGGTGACGAAGGTGGGGGTACCGCTCTGGCGCAGTTGGTTGACATAAATCAGAATGCGGTTGCTGTCACGGTCGGCCGCCACGATGTCGTTGTCGCCGTCGCCGTCGATGTCCCCGGTTGCAGACCAGCGCCCTCCTGCCAGGCTGCTGTCCAGCACGACGGTTTCGAAGACAGGCGGGCTCCCCCCCAGGTTGCGGTGCCAGGCAACTACGTTGTTGGAGGTGGAGGCGATATCGGTGCGCCCGTCGCCGTCAAGATCTGCAGCCGAGACCGAACGTGTCTGGCTGAAGGTGTTGACCACCCGTTCTCCCTCGAGAAGGGCGGAGCGGTGGATCGAGTTGTTGACGTGCAGGACGACTCGGTTGTCCACGCGCGAGGCGACGACGATGTCGGGGTCGCCGTCGCGGTCGAAATCGGCTGCATGGACACCGCGCGCGCCCGCTGCCTGGTGGGTCACCACCCTGCGCACAAATGTAGGGGGGCTGTCCCCAGCCTGCGTAAAGAGCAACACAGTGTTGTCGTCGGACGAGGCTGCCAGGATGTCCGGGCGCCCGTCGCGGTCGATGTCGGCGATCGCCACGGTTTTGACATGGTCGGCGGCGGTGTACAACACATGCAGCGCAAACGCAGCGCCCTGTCCTTGGTTTTCATACCAGCCGACCAGGTTCTCGCCCTCCGACCCAAAGGCCAGATCCGGATCTCCGTCGCCGTCCAGGTCGCCGACTGCGACGGTTTTGGCGTAGTCGTTGTTCGGATCGGGGACTGGGCCGTTGCGAATCAGACGACGTTCGAAGGCAAGTGGCTGGGCGGCGATCTGTCGGTACCAGACGATCTGGTTGCTGTTTTCGCCGGTGGCAACGATGTCCAGCTGGCCGTCTTTGTCGAGATCGCCCGTCGTGACCGCGACCGCTCCTGAAAGTGCCGTGTCGATCGTGACCCGGGTAAAGGTCGGCACCTCTGCGCCGCCGCTGTTGAGATAAAGCAGCACCTGGTTGCCGTCTCGGGTCGTGACCAGGACATCCAAATCGTTGTCTCGATCGAGATCGGCCGCATGGACGGCGACAGGATAGGCAAGCCCCGTGTCGATGTCGAACCGGGTAAACTGCAGATCGCGGTTGCCAAGGTTGTTGCGCAGCCAGAAGAGCACACCGCCCCCGTTGGCTGTCTGCTCTGCCTCGCTGGCTGCAGAAGGGGCCAGTGCGCCTACGGCAACAGCCAGCACATCGCTGTAGCCGTTCCGGTTGAGATCAGCCGGGATGGCCATATAGACCCCGCCGGCAGTTGCCAGGGGAAAGGGGGTGAAGCGCAGGTTGCCTGTGCTGCGGTGCCAGACGATCTGTCCATCTTCGCGCGAGGCGGCCAGGATGTCAATGCGGCCATCCCGGTCGAAATCGGCGGAGGTCGCCGAATGGGCCCCGACAGCGTTGGCTGCAACGACAATCTGGTCAGAAAAAGGTACTGCAGAGTCTGCCTGTTGTGCGGGTATCTGCGCAGGGGCAGCCACAACGGCGGCGGTGAGATGGGATCGAGTGGCGTGTGGCAGGATCTGCCAGGGGGCGAGTTGGAGTCCGATGGCTGCTGCGACCAGAATCGCCAGGAGACGAAAAACTTTGTACATCGTAATCGTACCTTTTTCTTGACCGTATAGCACTGGCGTCCAAATATAACTGACAAGCTGTGCATCCTGGCACCCAGAGGGGGTGGGTCCCTGGCGGCGTGCCAATTCGAGTCAGACCCCAGTATCTGCTATAATAGCTGCTAATTGCCGACATACCAAAGTCAAGCATGAGTAGGAATGAGCCCGATGGATCGTTGTGAGAGGTGCATATGAGGGGGGGCCTTGGGTGGCGTCCTCCTCTCTGGCCAATGGGGGGTGCCCGGTCTTGGCTTGTCTGGTTTGTGTGTTTTTGTCTTTTCCTGCCTGCCCTGCCTGTTGCGGCAGAGGAGGCTGGAGAACCGACCGTGGTCATCACCGAGCTGCACTACGACCCGGACCCCGCTTCTCCGCTGCTCGAATTTGTCGAACTGTACAACCCGGGTGGGGCAGCCGTCTCCCTGGCTGGCTGGGCGCTGGCGGGCGGTGTGCAGTTTGAATTTCCGGAGGATGCCTCTCTGCCGCCGCTGGGGTATCGTCTGGTTGCGGTAGACCCAGGCTGGGTGCAGGCGACATTTGGGGTCCGTGCGTGGGGCCCGCTGCAGGGGCGGCTTGCCAATGAAGGGGACGAGGTGGTGCTGCGCAATTCGCTGGCGCAGGAGGTCGACAAGGTCGCGTACGGGGCAGGGTTTCCCTGGCCCGTGGTGGGCTATGCGACACAGCAGTCGATTCAGCTGCTGAACGCTGCTGCCGACAACGCACATGGGGGAGCGTGGCGGGCGGCTGCCCCGACGCCAGCTGCTGGTTTTCCAGGAGCAGCGGCGAATCTGCCCCCGCTGATCGACCAGGTCGAACATTGGCCGCAGGTACCGACCAGCAGCACGCCGGTCACGGTGCGGGCTCGAGTCACCGATGCACAGGGTGTGCAGGGGGTTGTGCTGCAGATACAGGTGGTGCTGCCGGGGGGCTACATCCGGCTGACGGACCCGGCCTACGCCACCCAGTGGTCTGCCTACACCATGCAGCCGGCTGGCGACGACCTGTACCAGGTGACGCTGCCCGCTGAGCTGGTGCGCCATCGCACCCTTCTCCGCTATCGAGTAGAGGCGACCGACAACGCCGGGCAGCGGGTAGTGGCCCCGCTGGCAGAGGATCCACAGCCCAATTTTGCACTTTTTGTCGACGACAGCCCGGTGCCGTGGGCTGGCTCGATCAACCCGCATGCCGGCGGGTCGGTGGCGCTTTTCAACTTTGCCCGCATGCAGCCGCTGCCCGTCTACCAGCTGATCGCCGCCGCAGCCGATGTGGCAGACGCTCAGTTTATTCCCCCTTCTGCGCTGCCGAGCGGCTACATGGGCGACGAATATCTCTGGCAGGGAACGTTTGTCTACGACGGGCAAGTCTACGACCACATCGGATTTCGGGCGCGCGGGCAGGCGTATCGATATGGCACCGGGAAAAACAAGTGGAAGTTTAATTTTCTGCCCGGACACCCGCTGCGGGCCCGAGACAACCGTGGGGTTCTCTATCCGGTGAGCTGGGACAAACTCAATTTGTCGAGTGGGATGCAGCATGCACAGCGCGGCTACCGGGGTGAGCACGGTCTGTTCGAGGCACTTTCGATGCGGCTGTTTGCGCTGGCGGGTGTGCCGGCCCCGCAGACCCATTTTATTCATCTGCGGGTCGTGGACGCGGCAGCGGAGATCACCACGAACCAGTATGAGGGGGATTTTTGGGGGCTGTATCTGGCTGTGGAGGAGCTCGAGGGGCGCTTCCTGGCTGCCCGCAATCTGCCAGACGGCAACCTGTACAAGATGGAGAAATGGTCTGGCACGTTGCAAAATCAGGGTGACGGCCAGCCCGGGGACGGGTCTGATCTGCTCAATTTTATACAGAGCTACGGCCAGCTGCCCGACGAGGGCTGGTGGCGGGCCCATTTCAACCTGGAAGGCTACTACCGTTTTCGGGCTGTCCTGGAGGCAGTGCACCACTATGATGTGGACCAGGGTAAAAATTATTTCTACTATCACAGCCCCGTAGACAATCGTTGGTCGATCTGGCCCTGGGACACCGATCTGACCTGGGCCAACTTTTTTGGCAAAGGCAACGAACCTTTTCGTTCCCGGGTGCTGGCGGTTCCAGCGTTTGTGCTCGAATACCAAAACCATCTGCGGGAACTGCGCGATCTGCTCTTCAACCCGGAACAGATCGAACTGCTGGTCCAGGAAGCTGCGGCTTGGATCGACACACCGGCAGAGGGTGCCAGCATGGTCGACGCCGACCGGGCCTTGTGGGATTACAACCCAATCCTGCTCTCGCGCTACGTTGCGCCAGGGCGGGCCCGGTGGGGGCAGTTTTATCTCTCGTCCCCGACCCGAGATTTTCCGGGGATGGTGGCCCATATAAAGAGCTGGGCCAGCACTCGGATGGCCTGGATCGATCAATTTCTGTTGACAGACTCGCAGATGCCTGCCACCCCAGGGCTGGTTTACAGCGGGCCGGCAAACTATCCGGCAGATTTGTTGACCTTTGTGCCAGGGGCCTACGCCGACCCTCAGGGGGATGGCCTGGCGGGTCTGCAATGGCGCGTTGCCCAGGTGCTCTGGCCAGGGTTGCCTGGGTATCAGCCGGGTCAACCCAACCGCTATGAGATTGAGGAGAGCTGGGTCTCCCCGGTGTTGACGCAGCCTGCGGCGGTGACGTTGCCCCCGGGGATCTGCCAGCCGGGGCTGACCTGCCGGGTGCGTGTGCGGATGCTGGACAGCACCGGCCGTTGGAGCCATTGGTCCCAGCCGTTGCAGTTTGTGGCGGGGGCTCCCAGCCGACCGGCGGTTGACACCCTCCGGATCACAGAGATTATGTACAATCCCCCCAATGCCGGCAATGTGATCGGCGGCGAGCTGGAGTTTATCGAGCTGAAAAACACGGGTGCTGCAGCGTTGGATCTGGGCAATGTCCGGCTGGCTGGTGCGGTCGAGTACACCTTTCCGCTGGGGACACAGCTGGCGCCAGGCAGCTGGGTCGTTCTGGCGGCAGACGCTGAACAATACCAGAAAGTCTACCATGCTGCGCCGCAGGGTGAGTACAGCGGGCAGTTGAACAACGGCGGCGAAACGATTGAGCTGTGGGATGCCTTTGGCCGCCTTCTCGTCGCCGTGACCTACCGCGACGAGGCAGGCTGGCCTTTGTTTGCCGACGGTGCCGGCCCGTCGCTCACGCTGGTCGACCCAGCCGGGGGGGGAGATCCCAACGCGCCTTCCAGCTGGCGTGCCAGCACTGTGCCGCGGGGGTCGCCGGGGGTCGACGACCCGGTCGCGGTGCTTTTCAACGAATTTGCGTTTGACCCGGCGACCAAGAATCTGCAGGCCATCGAATTTTACAACCCTGCCCCGCACCCGGTCGATCTCAGCGGCTGGGTGATCTCTGCCCGGCTGACGCAGATGCCGGCGTTCGGGCTGCCGGTCGGCAACGTTGCCCTGATCCCGGCGGGCACACAGATCCCTGCCGGCGGGTACCGGTCGGTTTCACTTGCGCAGCTGAGTCAGCCGTTGCCATTTCACAGCGGGCCGGGCACCTTGATGGTGGGATCGACGATCCCGGGAGGGCGATCCAGCGGGTACGCGCAGGTGGTGCATCTTTATGCGCCCGCCTATGCAGGGAGCATGGGGCGTGTGGTTGCGCAGGATGGCGGTGTGGTTTACGCGCCGCAGGAGAGTTCGTTGGGAACGGCCAATCTGAACCCGACAACAGCTCCGGTAGTGTTGACCAAGGTGCGCCTGCTGGCCGATGGGGTGAGTCCGGTGCAGTGGCTCGAGCTGACCAACCAGAGTGCTGAACCGGTCGCGTTGTCTTCGGCTCAGGACCCGGAGGCGACCTGGTGGCTGGACGGCGTGGCTTTTGGGTTCCCGGCCGCGTTCACGCTGCCGCCTGGGGGGCGGGTATTGGTGGCGGTGGGGGAGCCGTCGGCGGCCTGCGCGGCTGCCGTGGCCCCGGCGGGGTGGCAGGTGACAGGCCCGCTGTCCATTCCTCTGTCAGAGGGCGGGGGGCGGCTGCGGCTGCTGGCACCGTGGCAGAACACGACGACTGGCCAGGCCAGCATGTTGTGGGTCGACGAGATTGTGTATGACGGGGCAGGGCGGCTGGCGGCCACGCCAGGAGCCACCTACTGGCAGCGTGTGGCGCCGACTGCGCTGGGGGCGGACCGGTTGAACTGGCTCGCAGCTGGGGAGCCGCTGGTGGCGGGTGCAGATCCAGCGCTCCCCAGCCTCTGCAGCTTTGTCGCCGAACGCGCCCCGGGAGGGGAGATTCAGATCAAGTGGTCCGTGCGGGCGCTCCCAGCTGACCAGCAGTTTACCCTGTGGCGGAGCCGCACCCCGGAATTCAGCGATGCAGAAGAGGTGCCAGGCCCCTTTGTGCGCGCCGGGGAGGGCGATCTCACGCTGCTGAGCGTCGTCGACGCCGCAGCGCCGCAAGGGGAGCTCTATTATCAGTTGGAGGGGGTCTCTGCGGGCGGGACAACAGAGTTCGCCCGTAGTGGCCTGCAGCGACCGTCCTACAGCTTCTACCTGCCGGTCGTTGCCCAGCCATAATACACGTTGGCGCAGACAATTCGTTGATCTCGTGACGTACTCTGCTCGAGTATGCAGTCCACAATTTGGCGGAGTGCATCACATGAATTTGTGGATTTATCTGCGCCGACGTGTACTCGCGTTTACGGCATCGTTTGAGCGAAGGCGGCCGGTCAAATCGTAGAAGCCTTCTGCAAAATCGTCCTGATGGTTTCAGCCAGCCTCTGGACATTGGGTGGATAGAGCATGGTCACATGTTCTCCTGGCGTTTCATAGCAAATGACCGTGCCGTACTCGGACCAGGCTGCTGCCAGCTCCGACTCTGTTTTTCCTGCACCCCCCGCCGCAGCGATTAGATGGATCGGTGCAGCCTCCAGACGAGCGGGAGAGTATTTGATGCGCTGATTGGCGATGGCCTCTGCGATCAGAGCTCGCACAAAGTCTGTGGAGGCGCCAGCGGGCAGGAGAGCTGCCTTCACAAGGCTCTGTTTGAAAAGCTGCAGCCGTTCTTCAGAAGAAAGTGGCCGCAGCGCTTCTGCTGTCAGCTCAGGTCGACTTCCAACCTCCTGCAACATCAGCGATTCGTAAAGCAAAATTGCCTCCACTTCCTCCATCTCCATCGGCTCACGGCCGGGTGCGCTCCCATCCAGCACAATCAATGCCCCGATCGTCTCCCCCAGCGCGTGCAGCTGTCGTGCCATTTCAAAGGCAATTTGGGCCCCAAAGGAGTGGCCGGCCAGGGAATAGGGACC
>CAIOHJ010000135.1 GCA_903858085.1 uncultured Chloroflexota bacterium | reverse complement strand
GTGCAGGGCAGTCAACTGACCGAAAAATTCACGGCTGATCAGCCCCGCAAAGACCTGAGCAACCTCCTCGTCGGTCATCCCTTCCACCAGACGATCCATCTGCCGTTTTATGATCGGGGTGCCGATGTAGCTGTTCACCGACAGCAGACCGGCACGAGTCTGTTCATCCGGAGCAGTGACAAACCCTTCAAGCACACTGATTAGGTTGGTGGCCATGCTGACACCCAACAGCTTGAGGTACTGATCCAACATGAAGAGGTACATTTCGGGTGCAGACTGGGTGTTCGCCAGCGCTTCCCGGATCATGTTGGCTTCCAACCCGACTACTTCAAGCTGCGAAGCGGTCTCCCGCAGACTGATGGCGATCGAAGTCAACTCGGGCACCCCGACCCCCAGTTCCGAAACCGGCTCCTCCTCAGAGAGCACAGGCGGATTCAGACTTCTTGCCGACAAAACAGCCGAAAGGATCAGGCTGTATGTGGCACTCTCTCCGCGTTCCAGTTCGTCGATCATGCGGGGCAGATAGGGAAGCGAAGAATGAAAGATGAAGATCGAGGCCGTCAACAGATCTTTTAATTCGTTGCTGCCCAACACTTCCCCGTCGGCCAGTGTCAGCGGCTCTGCTTCCAACCTGGCCAGCAGATCGATCAGCCGCTGCCGAATGTTCGGGTAGGTGGCCGCACAAGCCTCATCCGCCTCACAGTCGTCAAAGACCCGCAGGACATTGTAGGCGAGAATCATCCCCTCCTGGGTGTAGTCGTAGTTCAGCGGGTACACCCCATCCACCACCACACTGCGGATTGGAGGCAGGTCCTCCTCTGGGTGATCGGTATAATGCTGCATGAGCGAGAGGGCTACCGTCGTCCCATAGGAAATGGCGTGCAGATTGTAGGCAGGAGCGCCGAGTACTTTCATCAGCGCGATGGTGTCGAAGACCGTATTGGCTGTGTTGTACTGGGTGACATCGATTCCCTGCTGGTCGAAGTAGGTGCGGCAGTTGGCAACCTGGTCAAACTCCACAAACGCACGCTGCCGGTCCAAAAAAGCATCTGGGCCATCTTCCAGTGATGGCTCGCCTTGAGCAAAAATCTGCTCGCTAAATTCCTTCATAGAATCTACGTAGGCGGCCACATCCCCGACACGGGCGTCGTCAGGGCAGTACAGCTGTGAGCTGTACCGTGTGCCGCGCTGATCCCACAAAATGACATCCCGATCTTCGCGCAGACGCTCGTAGACTACAACATACGAGAGCATGCTCCCCAGTGCTGTCCCCCCTGGCCCGCCTTCAAAATAGATCACCGGGTCGTCGAAAGGCACTGTGGCCTTGGCCACCAGCCGTGCATAGCTGATGGTGAGCAGGCGTCCCTCTGGGTTCGACCAGTCTTCCGGCACCTGAATCTGGCCACAGAGGATCGTCTCCCCTTCGATTTCGCCCACAGGGGTCCCCATCGGGCAAGGCACGATCTTGCTGCCCACTGCTTCGGGGCCAGCTTGGGCGTTGACCTGTGTGGCACCGATCGCCAACAGCCACACGCTCAACAACAAAGCTCCAATCAAACGCATAGACGATAAACTCCTTTTACACATTGACCTATAGTACAAAAACGGCAGGTACACTCCTGCGTTTCCAATATAGCAGACAAGCCCACCCCAACCGGAGATGGACGAAGCCTGCCAACAGGCATAAAATTTTTTCTGGGGAGTACCTGACCACTGACGGAGACGTTGCGGGAGAGATCTCCCTTTTGTTCTGGGGGGAGGGTGCCCCTTTGATCGGCACCGCCCCCCCAAAAGCTCCCTTACTCCGACAGATCAGGCAGCGGATCGTCCGGCGCCACAAAGGGACGGCGCGAGCTCTCCAGACAGCTGAGGTTCAACGCACGATCTGGGTACATGATGAAGTTGTAGGTCAAGTCGACCGAACAGTGCGACTGAACGGTGGCGCCGTGCGTGAGGCCGGGAAAAGTCAGCATCCTGGCATTGGTCAAGGTTTCCATGACCAGCGCACCCGACTCCGCCGGCGTTGCCATGTCCAAGGCACCGTTGACCACCAGCGTTGGAATGTCGCTCACCACACCAGAGGGAAGGGGCGCATACTCAGACTCAGGATCTTTCAGCCCCAACGCCTCACAGTAGGCCTGCATGCTCGCCACCGTGTCGATCCCATTGAGCAACTGCGGCACAGCAAAGGAGCGATATTGTTCAAACGCGACCTCGGTGTCGATGCTGCTCGCCCGGTCGTTGCAGTTGACAATGAAAAGAAACGGCCCGTGCAG
>CAIOHJ010000134.1 GCA_903858085.1 uncultured Chloroflexota bacterium | reverse complement strand
TGTCGGCAGCAGGTTGGCGCCAGCTGCCGACAGCTCTTCCGGCAGGAAGATGTGCGTGGCCTCTGCTTCCCGGCCCCGCCAGGGTTCGAGTAATTCAGCGAGCAGACCCGGTTCGTCTTTCTGATCCGCCAGCGGCGTCAGATAATCGTCTTGGCCAGCCACGATCGTGCCGCGTGTGCGTAAGGCGCTTGCTTTGCTGTCGCCTACCCCCAGCACACCATTGCGCTTCAGTATCTGCCTGGCCCGTTGGTAACGGGGCACATACAGCGGATCGTCGGCCCGATTACCAGGCTTCATCAGATGATTCTGTTCACTCAGGACGTACAGAGCCCAGATCGTCACCACCCAACCAGGACTCAGACCTGCCCAGTTCCCATGCGGTTTAATCACGCTGTCGATGATGCTCTGGATGCCCATTTGTTTGAGCAGACCATGCAGCAATGGTAAATCATCTACCCGTTCGATGTGGCCTTTAGCACCATTTATGTCTATCATACTGGACGAGTATGCCAAATTTCTCCTTATATGCTAAATTTGAGCGAACGCCGAGTGTTTAGTTGCCAAATTTGAACGAACGTCGAGTGTTCAGCATACCTTCAGCAGACTTCTCTGCCTGAGCGGGTACGTTTTGTCTATCCACGCCAAATCGTGTATGCTTCGAAGTGAGTGGTGAGCGGCTGTCCAGTTGGCAGCATTCCTCGCTGTGCTACGCGTGCCCCAGTCAACAACAAACGAATAGGGTGTTTTCGTGGATTTTGTCTTCGCCGTTGCCAGGTGCAGCGATGACACGATCCACAAAGTTTTTACATCAAACACTGTTTCAGAAAGAGAGAACCGGATCATGAAACGATCGATCATGCAGAGTTTGATCCTTGTGTTGCTGGCATTGCTTGTGTCCGCATGTGCTGCACCTGTGGCACCAGCAGGGGGTGAGTCAGGTGTGGAGACCGCAACCACCAGCGCTGTACCCGAGGCTGGGACCGGCGAAAAGGTCGTTTTTGGGCTGGATTGGGCCTTTGTCGGCCAGCACGTGCCTTTTTTTGTCGCCGCCAAAAAGGGCTTCTGGACGGAGAACGGGCTGGATGTGGAGATTGTGCGTGGATATGGCTCCGCAGATGCCGTCCAAAAAGTCGCGGCAGGGGCCACGACGATCGGCTATGGGGATACGGGAGCCCTGGTGGTTGGCCGCTCCGAGGGCGTGCCAGTCAAACTGGTGGGTATGGTACTCGGGTTGCCACCACATGCTGTGATTTACAAAATGGAGACCCCGATCAACTCTCCCAAAGACCTTGAGGGGAAAAAGATCGGGGCTGCTGCCGGCGATTCAGTGCGTCGCGTCTTTCCGGCCTTTGCTCAGCTCGCCGGGTTTGACATTGACAAGGTGCAGTTTGAGACCATCGGCTACGAAATCTATAATGCCGAGCTGCTCTCCGGTCGCATCGATGGACTGGCCGAATACTACGCTGCCAAACCCAACTACGATGCTGCTGCCACCGAGAATGGCATCGAACTGGGCATTCTCAAGTTTGCTGACTATGGGCTGGATGTCTACTCCAACGGCTTCCTGGTTCAGGAGTCGCTGGTTGCCGAGAATCCCGACTTGTTGCGCAACTTCCTGCTCGGCGTGTATCAAGGATTTGATTATGCCTACCAAAATCCTGAAGAGGCGGTCGATATCATGATGGAGTACGCGCCGACGCTCGACCGAGATGTGGTGATGGCGCAATTTCTGCTCGACAAGCCGGCAGTCCTGAACGCCGACGTACTGGCCAATGGCTACGGGCATATCGATGCAGAGAAGATGCAGCGTACCATCGACATCATGGCGCAGGCCTACGAAATCACTGAGAACCTGCCGACAGCAGCGGATATGTTCACGAACGAGTTTCTGCCCTCGATGGATGCACTGACACCGAAAGAATAATCCCCCGATGGGCCGGGGCGTCACGGGTTGCGCAGCGCCTGTTTGGTTGCTTCACCGTGACGCCACCCATCACATTACAGCAGATACCTCACAGGGATGAGGGGGTACGATTCTGAACAATCTATCTGATTTTCAACGCACCTATGTTCTGCCCAGCCTGACGCTCTTGGGGCTGGCTGTGGTTTGGCAGCTTGTCACGGTCGTGTTTGACATTCCCAAGTGGTTGCTCCCTTCGCCAATTGCGATCCTGGATGCCATGGTCAAGAACGCTGGCGCGCTGTGGACGAACAGCCTCGTGACTCTATACGAGAGTCTGGTCGGCTTCTTGCTATCCGTCGCGATCGGTGTGCCGCTGGCCGTACTGATCGTGTGGTCACCCTATCTGCGCAACACGGTCTATCCGGTCCTGCTGCTTTTCCAGTCAATCCCCAAAACTGCTATCGCCCCGCTGATCGTGATCTGGTTCGGACACGGCATCTTCTCCAAAGTCGTTGTGGCTTTTTTGGTTGCCTTTTTCCCGATTGTGGTCGACACGGCTGCCGGTCTGATGAGTGTTGAGGGCGATATGCTCAACCTTTCCCGCTCGCTCAAGTCGAGCCGGGTACAGGAGTTTCGCTACATCCGCCTGCCCAATGCGCTGCCGTACTTTTTCAGTGGTTGCAAGGTAGCGATCACGCTCGCTGTGATCGGCGCTGTGATCGGCGAATTCGTCGGCGGCAGCCAGGGGCTGGGCTATATCATCCTGCTGGCCGCCTCACAATTGCAGACTAGCCTCGTCTTTGCCGCGCTTGTCATTTTATCGATTCAGGGGATTCTGCTCTTCTATGCGATTGGCTTCGTCGAACGCGTTCTGCTTCCCTGGTATACCCCCGACACCAGCGAAAGCGCCATTGCGGCTGGGGGTGGGTGATGCCAGATAAGAACACGCTGAGTGTGCCTGCCATCGCCATGCAGCAGGTACGTAAAGTTTACCCTCCCTTGAAACGCAAGGGCGACCCTGTGTTGGCGGTCGAGGACATTTCTTTCACTGTGGCGCGCAGCGAATTTGTGTCGGTCGTTGGCCCGTCTGGGTGTGGTAAATCAACCCTGATCAAGATGTTGGCCGGACTGCTGCCGATTACAAGTGGAACAATCGAGGTCGATGGAAATCTCGTCACTGGCCCCCACGACGATATCGGCATCGTCTTTCAGAGCCCAGTGCTGCTAAAGTGGCGATCTGTGCTGGACAACGTATTGTTCCCGATCGACATCTTGAAGAAGTCGCGCAAAGAATTCACGCAGCAGGCAGAGGAGCTTCTGCATCTAGTCGGACTCTGGGATTTTCGGGACCACTATCCCAGCGTTTTGTCGGGCGGCATGCAGCAGCGTGCATCGCTCTGCCGCTCTCTGATCCACGATCCCTCTTTGCTCGTCATGGATGAGCCCTTCGGTGCACTGGACGCCTTCACACGAGATGAGATGAACCTAGAACTGCAGCGCGTCTGGTCGCAACGGCGCAAAACAGTGCTGTTCATCACGCACTCGATTCAGGAGGCGGTCTTTCTGTCTGACCGAATTGTTGTATTGTCCACCCGCCCCAGCAAAGTTGATAGCATCTTCACGATTGATCTCCCAAGGCCCCGTTTGTTAGAGATGCGGTACAGCGAGGCGTTTGGGCACTATACGGAGCAAATCCACGCGCGAATTATGCAGGCACGTAGCGGCGGTGGCTGAGGTCGAGCTGCTCTGCCACGGCCGGCGGCAGAAAGTCACGCAGAAAGATGCGCGCCGCTTCGGGCTGCGTCAGCATCTCTTTGAAGAATTTGTCGTGCGAGTTGATGATTTCCGCCATGCCGGGTAGTTTTGCCACGACTCATGCCGACTGTCAAGTACCAGTCGATGGTTCGCAGCAAGAGGCGGCGATGCTGGGCTGCGCCATCTCCTTGACGCCCTGAGCCAGGTAAAACGCAGCTGCAATCCATCCAGTTGCGCACCTCGGCGACGCCGCGCCTTTGCGTCGAGAACACCCTCTGCAAACAGCCCCTGCGAAACTCCGTCTCTCGATCAGTCTTGGCGGCGATAGAACTGGCGCACCTCATCTGGCGTAGCGGCCAGTTCGATGACGTCGCCGATGGTCTGCAACAACGCCACATCTTCGATCTGCGCAATCTCCGGCATCAGGGTGAC
>CAIOHJ010000133.1 GCA_903858085.1 uncultured Chloroflexota bacterium | reverse complement strand
GCGCAGGCAGGTCGTGTCCGTCAGCGAAGGAGCCGTAGCCCTGTGACGATGAAACAAAGTACCCCATCTGCCCCACGCCCGATCGACTGGAGTGCGTATGCCAGCCAGCTCGGTGCCTTGGGGGTCTTGATTGCGATCTGTATTGTCTTTGCGCTGATTGAGCCAGCGTTTGTCTCCTCGCGCAACATTTTCAATGTGCTGCGCCAGGTCTCGATTTATGGGCTGCTGGCTGTTGGCATGACCTTTGTGATTCTGACCGGAGGGATTGACCTTTCAATCGGTTCCTTGCTGGCGCTCGCCGGGCTGGTCTCCGCTGCAGTCTACAAAGGGGGGATGGGGTTGCTTTCGGCGGGTACCGCAGGCCAGGCAGAAGGCTTTGGGCTGGTAGCTGCGATCGCAGCGGCTGTGGCGGTGGGGCTGCTCGGTGGGTTGCTGCAAGGGACCGCCATTGCCCGGCTCAAAGTTCCTCCGTTCATCGTCACGCTGGGGGGGCTCACCGCCTTTCGAGGGGGGGCCCTGCTCTTCTCCAGCGGCCAGCCCATCAGCACCTTCACCGACGAATATAAATTTTGGGGGCAGGGCATGGTGGGACCGGTGCCTGTCCCGGTGATCATCTTCCTCGGTTTTGCGCTGCTGGCCTATGTCGTGCTGCGTTATACCCGTTACGGCCGCCATCTCTACGCTGTGGGCGGCAACCCGGAAGCTGCTCGCCTTTCCGGGCTCAATGTCAGCCGGATCGTGCTCAGCGTCTACGTCATTACCGGCTTTTTTGCCGGGCTTTCTGGCTTTCTGCTCTCTTCCCGGCTCAACTCGGCGGAACAGGTGGCCGGGGTCGGCTACGAGCTGACTGTGATCGCCGGTGTTGTGATCGGGGGGACCAGCCTGTTCGGCGGCGAAGGTGGGATTTTTGGAACGGTGATCGGTATTTTGTTGATCGGTGTGCTCAGCAACGGGCTGACCTTGTTGAATGTTTCTCCCTACTACCAGCAAATCTTGGTTGGCCTGATCATCGTCTTTGCTGTCTATCTCGACCAGCTGGTCAAGCGCCGCCGCCGGTAGCCCTGCCGTTGTGTGTTTCGCTGCAGTGCGATTCTCAGCCAGTTGCTCTGCGGCGTTCATTTTTTTGGTTCAATTTCACAAGGAGAGGTGACTATGCGTAAAAGTTTTGCCATGCGAAGTCTCTACATTGTTTCTAGCCTGATCGTTTTGCTGGCGCTTGTGCTGGCGGGCTGTGCGCCGTCGGCGGCGCCTTCCGAGGGCAGCGAAGCTGCCGAGCCTGCCGCTGAAGCCAAGGTCTATCGTATTGCGTTTTCGGTGCCGGCGATGAGCTTCCCCTTCTTCGTGCACATGGAGAAACAGGTGCGGGACGAAGCGGCGAAGATCGGCAACATCGAGATCATCACACTCGACGGCCAGGACAACACGACCAAGCAGGTGGCTGATCTGGAAGGTGTGATTGCGCTCGGCTACGACGGCTTGATCGTCAGCCCGCGCACCAACGAAGGGGTCGCCCCGGTCATCCAACAGGTGATCGATGCAGGGATCCCGGTGGTCACCATCGACCGCCGTGCCGACGGTGTCAACGGGCTGCTGGCACATGTCGGTGCCGACAACGTGCTCGGCGGCGAAGCGCAGGGCGCAGCGATCCTGAGCCTCTTCCCAGAGGGCGCCAAGATCATCGAGCTGCTTGGCACACCGGGTGCCTCG
>CAIOHJ010000132.1 GCA_903858085.1 uncultured Chloroflexota bacterium | reverse complement strand
AGCGCCTGGTTTCCAGCAGTCGTCCTCGTCGCAACCCCCACCAACCGCTGATAGGCCTCCGCCAGGGTGGCACCTTCGAAGAGCTCCAGGTACATCTCATCGTACAAACTCATGGCCAAATACATCGGATACCACAAAAGGTTGTGAATTTCCCACATCCGGGACAGCCGCTGCTGCGTCTCGTCCAGATGGACAAGCAACGCCGCCATCGATGCACCACGCAGATCAAACGATTCCCAGAAGGAGAGATGCCCTTGGATCTCGGGCAGCCACTCCTGCCGCCAACGCACCCCCATCTCCGCCATCGCTGCAGAGAGCTTCTGCGACGACATGTCCTCGCTGCCACCTCCTTCGCTCTCCTCCTCCGGCGGCAGATACCCCTCGTATACGTAGGTGTTGATGTAGCGAATACCACCTTGCAGAGGGATTCCATACCTCTTGGAGGCACGGTTCAAACCGATGTAGATGGGCTGGGCGACCAGCAAAACTTCCAGAGGAGTCGACGGCATCGGAAAATGCACCCGCTCCTGCATCCACAGCAACAGTGCATCCGTCGGGGTCTCCCAACGCACTGGGAACTCGGGCGGGGTCGGCAGCAGATTGGCTTGAACCACCTCTTCAGACATAGAGCACACCTTTTTTTTAGATTTTACCAGACAGTTGAGCCTATTATCGAACATTTTACAGGATCTTCAGGGGAGTTCCAAGATCGAGCGGCAGGTTGAACTCCTGTTTGCAGGTCTTTCCCACTGTTCTCTATAATGAACCCACATTCGGAGAGAAGGGCATCGCAACAACATCCGGCGCTGCCCTCTCTTGTTTCGGCGGAGAACTCTTTATGGAACAGGCAATCATCGCAGCCCAGGCTGTCCAGAAATGGTTTCGAACTGGCAAGATCGAGGTGCATGCGCTGCGTGGGGTAGATGTCAGCGTGGCAGCCGGTGAGATGGTGGCCATCATGGGCCCCTCCGGCTGCGGCAAAACAACGCTGGTCAACTGTCTCTCCGGCCTGGACGACTTCGACCAGGGAGAAGTCTTGATCGAAGGAACCCGGCTGCGCTCGCTGAACGACAAGCAACGCACCCGCTATCGCGCCCAGCGCATGGGGTTTATTTTTCAATCCTACAACCTGCTGCCGGTCATTTCGGCGGTCGAAAATGTCGAACTGCCGCTGCTGGTCGCCGGCCTGCGCCCCACACTGGCCCGCAAGCGCGCCCTCGAAGTGCTCGCCCAGGTCAACCTGGCCGACCGCAGCGACCATCGCCCTGCTGAGCTCTCCGGCGGACAACGCCAGCGCGTCACCATCGCCCGCGCCCTGGTCAACAACCCCGCCATCGTCTGGGCCGACGAGCCGACCGGCGCCCTCGACAGCCAGTCCGCCGCCGATGTCATCGCGCTGATGCGCTCGCTCAACCAGCAACAGGGCCAATCCTTCGTGATTGTCACCCACGACCTTGACGTCGCCGACGCCTGCGACCGCATTATTCGCATGAAAGATGGACAGGTCGTCGACGGCGAATAGCCACAAGGAGAGACCATGCTCGGCACTGTTTCGACCGCCGCCGTCGCCGCCCTGGTCGGCGCCGTCTCTGCAATTCTGCTCTCTTTGGCCTTTCTCTGGATCCGCAACCCGGTGCTGATGAAGATCGGGCTGCGCAACCTGACCCGCCGCCCGGGCCAGAGCGTGCTGATCGTGGTCGGCCTGACCCTCAGCACGATCATCGTCGTCAGCTCGCTGGGCGTCGGCGACACCCTGCGCTTTTCGGTGCAAAAACAGGCCGTCTCCGCCTACGGCCGCGTCGACGAGATCATCGCCCCGCCGCTGCTGTCGATGCTGGCAAGCATGGCCAACCCCAATGTCGACCCAGCCCAGCTTCAAGAGACCCAGAAGACGCTCGACAACCTGATGCAGGGCGGGCTGGAGAGCGTGCTGGCCCTCGTGCAGGGCGGGCTCCCCAGCATCAGCAGCACCCAGCTGCAGCGGCTGAGCAGCGCCGCCCTCGAAGAACCGTTGATCGACGGCGTGGCTGGCTCGATTGTCTTTCCAACAATCCTCCGCAACGTCACCACCGGCCAGAGCGAACCGCTCGGTTTCATTTTTGCCGTGGACGACACCTACAGCGAACAGTTCGGGCTCACCAGCCTCGACGGCACCCCGCTCACCATGCAGTCTCTACAGCCCGGCGTCGGCAATATTTTCGTGCAGGCCAGCGCGCTCTTTGCAACCGTGCCCACCCTGACCGAACAGTTCGGCCGGCTGCAATCCGCCCTGCCCAAGACAGAGGCTGTGCCCGATCTGACCCTGCTGCAGGCGCTGGCAGGGCTGGGCGCCCTCTTTACAGCGGTCGACCCCGCACAGCTGCCCGACATCGAGCTCGACCTCGCCACCCTCGACGCCCTGGGCGTCGATACCGCGCCCCTGGCCGCACTGGGAATCGAACGATTTTCCTTGATCGAACTCGCCAGCCTGCTGCAAAAAACACTCCCCACCGCCCCCCTGACCGAGACAATCCCCCTGCCGCTGGAGGAAGGGCTGGAAAAACTCCCCGATTCCCTGACCCTCGACCCTGACCAGGTCGACCTGGCCGGCGCCGCAGGGGCCTCTTTGAATACCTTCGCCACCGATCTGCTGCGCGCCATCAACCTCAACACCCTCGGCTACGAGCTGGACAACACACTCAGCCGGTTCGGGCTGCAGCTGCGCCAGGGCGACCTCTATCTCAATCGACTGGGCGCCGAACGGCTCAACGCCAGCACGGGCGACCTGGTCGAACTCTACATCGGCCCGCTGCCCGTCCGCTTTCGCGTGCGGGCCGTCGTCAACCAGGCTGGCCCGCTCAGCGCACTCACCCCTGTGGTGATGTTGCGGCTCGACGAGGCACAACAGCTCCTCTTCATGCCCAACAAGGTCAATTCGATGCTCGTCTCCAACCAGGGCGATGAGATGAGCGGGATGCAGCACACCGCCGCCGTCAGCCGACGGCTGCGCGTGCTGGCACTCGACGACAACGCCGTCGCCACGGTCGCCCGCATCCTGGCCAAACCCGCCGTCCGCGCAGCGCTGGCACCCCAGATCGCCGCCCTGCCAGCAGGCGGGCTGGGGACCATCGACACCGAAGAGATGCCCCCCTTCCTCGTCCCGCTGCTGGAAAGCCTGCTGAACAGCTTCAACCTCGAACAGATTGGACGGCTGGATCTGGAAGCGCTGATGGCGGAGAGCGACTCCGGGCTCGATACACCCGCCTTGCGCACACACCTGGCCCGCGCTGCGGTGCGCGACTGGCTGCTCGCCGCTGCCCTGCCCGGGGATGTCCGCCGCGATTTCGCCAACGCCGTCGCCAACCTCAACCAATTCGAACAGATCGACGCACTCAACAAAAGCACGATCGTCTCGGCTGCCGATGTCGGCGGCGGCATCTTTGCCACCATTTTCAGCATCTTCGGCATTTTTTCGATCCTGGCCGCCCTGCTGCTGATTGTCTTGATCTTCGTCATGCTCGCCGCCGAACGACGGGTCGAAATCGGCATCTCGCGCGCCATCGGCGTGCAGCGCAGCCAGATCGTGCAGACCTTCATGGCAGAAGGCATGGTCTACAACCTGCTGGCCGCCGCACTGGGCGTGCTCCTCGGACTTGTCATCACCCTGGCCATGACCCGGTTCATCGGCAGCCTGTTCAACGACCTGACCGGCACCCTCAACAGCCAGGCCGAAGGACTCTTCGCCGTGACCTTCTATCTCAGCTGGGAATCGATGGTCATCGCCTATTGCGCCGGCGTGCTGATCACCTGGCTGGCCATGACCCTCTCTTCCTGGCGGGTGACCCGCATGAATGTGGCCACAGCCATCCGCGGCCTCTCCGACGCGGCCGAAGCCAAACGGCGCTCCTGGCTGGCCCACCTCGCCAGCTGGCTGTGGCCCCTGGCCCTGCTCGGCCTCGGCACCTATCTGCTGACGCTGCCAGCCCCCCCGCTCAGCTTGATCATGGTCTCAGCCACGCTGCTCCTCTATGGGCTGACCCTGCTGGCCGGCCGCGCACTGGAACAGAGCTCGCTGCGCCAGGAACCCAGCCAACGCGCACTGTACTCGTTCCTGGGCCTCGGCCTGTTGGCAATCTGGGCGCCCCCCTGGTACGCGCTCGCACCCCAGTGGTTCCCCTCCCGATTCAGCTGGGATCCCACCCAGGCCCCCACAGTCTTCACCCTCGGCGGCCCCCTGATAATCGTCGGGGCCATCTTGGTCGTCATGTACAATGCCGCGCTGCTCAGTGCCCCGCTCAGCGCAGTACTGGGCTTCGTCCCCTCGCTGCGCCCAGTGCTGCACACCGCAATCGCCTACCCGCTCAGCACACGCTTCCGCACCGGCATGACCATGGTCCTCTTCGCCATGATCATGGCCACCGTCGTTGTCATGTCTGTGGTGATCCAGACCACCCAGTCGCTGACCCGGCTCGACGACCGCCAGACCGCCGGGTTTGAAATCGAGGTGACCTCCACCCTGCTGAGTTTTTTCAACCCGATCGAAGATTTTTCGGCGGCGCTGGCCCAGCACCCGCTGGCAGCACAGGTGGAGAGCGTCGGACAAGTGACCGAACAGCCGATGTACGGCCAACTGGACGGCGCCCCCCTCCAAACAACCAGCATGGCCGGCATCAATGCGGGCTATGTGAACGCCGCTCGCCAGGTCTATACCCTGCGCAGCCGAGCCCCTGGCTTCCCAGACGACGCTGCGGTCTGGGAAGCGCTGGCCAGCCGCGACGATGTCGTGATCGCCCGCCCAGCGCTCTTCAAAGCAGCAGCCGGCGGACCCCTGGCCGGATCTGCTGCCCGGCGCGACGCCCCCGAAGAGACCCCGCTGCGCCTCCTCGACGGCAGCGACGGCCACACGCTCGACACCCTCTTCCTGACCCTGGAGACCAACGGCGCCGACGGCGTCTACCGCAGCATTCGCGTCCAGGTGATCGGCGTGCTCGACCAAGAACCCAACCTGGTCTCCTCCCCTCTGATCGGCAGCGAAGCCACCCTCGCCAGGCTGCGCAGCGTTCCCGTCACCGGCGACCGCATCTATGTCAAAACAGAGCCAGGGCTGGAGGCCCGCACAGTCGCCGCCTCGATCGAGCAGGCCTTTGTCTCCAGCGGCCTGGACGCTGTGGTGCTGGCCGACCGCTACGCCCAACGACAACGGCTGACCGGCGGTGCCCTGCAGCTGCTGCAAGGCTTTATGGCACTCGGCCTCCTCGTCGGGATCGCTGCGCTCGGCGTCATTTCAACCCGCTCGGTCTACGAACGGCGCCAGCAGATCGGAATGCTGCGTGCGCTGGGCTACCAGCAAGGGATGGTGGCGCTCAGCTTTGTGATCGAGTCCAGTTTTGTCTCGATCACCGGCCTTTTGATCGGCGCCATCACCGGCGTCGT
>CAIOHJ010000131.1 GCA_903858085.1 uncultured Chloroflexota bacterium | reverse complement strand
CGTCCAGAGTTTCATTTTTGCTGGCGACGAGGGCGATGATGCGGTTGTTGGGCAGGGTTTTTTCGACCAGCCGGATGCTGCGCTCCTGTCCGATCGGCAGGGGCAGCCACATCATCGGGTAGACGACGATCCCGCGCAGCGGCAGCACGGGCAGGTCGTCGGAGATGATGGGCTCCGGCTGTCGTTCCAAGACGGAACTCTGCTCGCGAAATTCCTCTGATTCGTAGATCACCTCGTCTTCGCTGTCTTCCCAATCGTCCATATCTGAATCCATCGGATCGTAGTTCATCCTGGTTGGCCTGTCACTGAAAGGAGGCGGGTGTTTTGGGTTGTATCAAGGTTCGATTGTGTCAAGATCGGTGAGACGATAGACCCATTTTCTCATCTTATTGTATCATAGGGCAGAGGGGACAACAGTCTTGCCGGTTCCATAGCGCAAAGGAAATTCAGGTGAACACAGCCCAATTGACCACAGCTGCTTTTTTGGATGCCCTGGCAGCGGGTGAGCCGACGCCGGGAGGCGGGGGGGCTGCTGCCCTCACGGGCAGCCAGGCCGCCGCTCTGCTCAGCATGGTGATCCGTTTTACGATCGGCAAGAAGAAGTATGCCGCTGTCGAAGCTGCCATGCAGGGGTATCTGGTGCGTTCGGAGGCGTTGCGTGCCGAACTGCTGGCTGCTGTCGACGCCGATGCTGCGGCGTTTGCCGCGGTCGCAGCGACCTATACGCTGCCCAAAGAGAGTGCAGCCGAGAAAGCGGCGCGCACGGCAGCGCTTCAGGCTGCGCTGAAGGAGGCCACCCAGGTGCCGTTTGAGGTTGCCGAAAAATGTCTGGCGCTTCTCCAACTGGCGGCGCCGGTTGGCGCCGACGGCAACAGCAACGTCGTCAGCGATGTGGCGACCGCCTTTTATCTGGCCAACGCGGCCTTTGCGAGCGCGCTCCTCAACGTCAAGCTCAACCTGAAGCTGCTCAAAGACCCAGTCTTTGTCGATGTGTGGCATGCCAAAGTGACGGCGCTGCTGGCAGAGCGGGAGTCTCTTTGCGCGGTCGCTCAGGCAGCGATCGAGGCGACATTGGAGGTGGCTCTGTGAGTGCCCAGCTGCTGGACGGGCGAGCGCTGGCGAAACAGCTGCGCGAAGGTCTGAAGAAGGACTTTGCTGCCCTGCGTGGCTATGCTGGCCTCTTTCCGACGCTGGCTGTGCTGCGGGTGGGCGACGACGATGCCAGCGCCGGCTACGCCCGTGCCATCCAGAAAAGCTGTGACAGCGTCGGCGTCGAATTTCATGCGGTGGAGCTGCCTTACGCTGTCCAGCAGGAAGAAGTCGAAGAGACGCTGGCTGACCTCAACAGTTCGCCCAACGTACACGGCATCATGATTTTGGAGCCGATCCCTGCGCACATTGCCCTGGCGGCGCTGATCGACCGGATCAACCCGGCCAAGGATGTCGACGGTGTGCATCCGATCAATGCGGGCCGTCTGGCGGCCGACCGTCAGCCCTATTTTGTGCCCGCCACCCCAGCGGGGGGGATTCGTCTGCTGGAAGCTGCTGGCG
>CAIOHJ010000130.1 GCA_903858085.1 uncultured Chloroflexota bacterium | reverse complement strand
GGCGGCTCCTTCTGCCTGGTCGGGCTGGCCGGTACCGGCAAATCGAACCTCTGCCAGTTTCTCGAACAGCCGGCTGTCAGCGCACACTACCTGCCCCAGCCCGAGGCAGCACGCACCCATTTCTTGACTGTCTCCTGTGGAACCGGCACCCAATCCACCCACCAGATCTATCAGGCACTGCTCGTCGCCCTCCAGCCGCTCGCTCAACAGCTGGAGCTTTCTTTACCCCAGCTGCCAGAAAAACCCTCCATGTACGAGCTCCGCAACCTGCTCAAGCTCCTCTGCGCAGAATCGGACCGCAACGGACACAACCGACGAATCGTTTTTGTCCTCGATGAGTTTGAAAATCTGATCCGTCACCAGACCGAAGAATTTTTTGAGGAGCTGCGCCAGCTGCGCGACGAGCACCGCACTTCAGGCAACCTGGCCTATGTGGTCCTGACCCACCGGATGCCCCAGGTCCTGAAAGGGGCGGACCACAAACCGTTCCAAAAGAGCCGCCTGCTGGAGCTGCTGCACCGGGAGATCCACCCGCTGGGCCCTTACTGCAACCAAGATGCCTGCCAGATGCTCGAATCCCTGCTCAGCCGGGCCAGGCTGTCGCTGTCACCCGCCTCCCAAAAACGTCTCTGCACCCTGTGCGGCTGCCACAGCGGCATCCTCAGGGCTCTCTTTGACGCCCTGCAACCCCAACTGGAAATTTTTACCCCACCGATCCTTCGGCTGGCGGGCGAGCACCCAGAAGTCAACCGCTCCTGCGAGCACCTGTGGTCCCATTTGCATGGCGAGGAGCGCTCCGCACTGCTGGACCTGGCCCAGGGAAAGCACCCAGCCCCCGCTATCACAACATTTCTCCTGAAACGGGGGCTGCTGACCCACCCTCAATCTCCAATTTTTTTTTCGCCGATCTTCGACAAGTTTGTCAAAACAAAAATTTATGGCTGAACTTTGGTGGTTGGCCTGTGTTTTGTTGATCGGATTCGCACTGTGGGGCCTGTCGCGTGTACGAACCGTGCGCGACAACCACGTCGCAGTCGTCGAATACGCCATTGACTCTTCCCTGCGGTTCGTCACATCACGAACCTATTGGCTCTCCCTCTTCGAACAAGAGATCGGTCAGCTGGACACATCCTCCAAAGAAGGCGAACTGCGCCTCACCGCCTTCACCTACAGCGGCATCCACCTCATCCTCCCAATAAAGTATCGCTACTCCCTCGACCCCAGACGGATGGAGAGGAAAGATCTCATCGCCATCCTTCAGAAACACCAAGAGTCGGCCTTCTCCAACGCTGACCCACGCCAGTTCAGCAGAATCTTGAAGGCAGTGACTCAAGAGGTCGTCAGCGAGCTGAGGCCGGCCCACCCCCCTCCCCTCCCCGAGACAACCGACATCCATGAGCTGCTCAGCCCCTTCAAAGGTGCCAGAGAAGCACAATTTCATCGACGATTCACCCAACACGCCAGGTTCGCGTTCCAAAAAGAAGGCATCCTGATCAAGGCCATCACCCTCGACGAACCGATCTTGCCAGAAGAGATCACGGCTGCCCATCAACACAAGATCGGCGCCCATTTTGTGAGCGAAAGCCAGAAAAATTCCATTGAACGTCTGCGTCAAGCTGTGCCCGATCTGCCGACAGATCGCTTCGTTCAGCTTGTGCAGGATGTCCACAACCCGCCCGAAAGAGTTGTGTATCTCGCTGGGCTCCCCCACCAGACCGACCTGAATCTGACGCAGACCGAACCCGTTGCCACCCCCCACACCTCCTCCCCAAACACGGCCCCCGACCCGCCGGCAGAAGCGCCGTACACACCCGATCTCCCGCTCACCGACACAATCATGGCCACCCTCAAATAAGTGGCGCACACCAAGCTACTCGTTCTCCCTCCCATAGCGGCGCTGCCATTCAGCCAGAATCCGGTTCAAATTCGCAGCTGTCCAGGGGATGTCCGGCTCGCGCAGCTGGCTTTCCAGCTGCACAGGAAAACCACTCACAGGAGGTGAAAATCCAGTCTCCACACCGGTGACCCCAGACCGACGCGCATAGAGCCGCATC
>CAIOHJ010000129.1 GCA_903858085.1 uncultured Chloroflexota bacterium | reverse complement strand
GTCATTGCGGTAGGTGACCCCCTTGATGGCAGGCAGGTCGCGTACGTGAATCGGCGTTTCCAGGGTCAGCGGGCTGAGGTCTACCGTGATTTCGGCTGGAATGTCGGCGGGCAGGGCTTCGATCTGGATCGACTCATGTGCCTGGAAGATCATCAGCCCTGCTGCCATGCCCACCGGTTTGCCGGTCGTCTCCAGCGCGACGGCGACATGCTGGGCTTCGTTCATATTGACCACATAGAGATCGGCGTGCAGCAGGCTATGGTTGACTGGGGCGCGCTGAACATTTTTGATCAACACATTGTGGAGGCCGCCACCGCTCACAGAGAGCGCCACGACCTGTGAAGCGCCCCCCCCCTGCAGGGTGTGGTGCAGCGCTCTCTCTTCCACCTGCAGGCTGAGGGGCGCAGAGAGTGCACCGTATGCCACCACGGGCACGAGCCCTCGACGGCGCAGCTGGTTTACTTTGCGGCCGGACAGGACACGCGGTTCGGCATTCAACTTTAAATCAGACATAATAGGCTCCTGCTAAGAATTCGTTGGTCGTCAACCTTTGGACTCTCGTCGTTTGAACAGCGTTTCAAGCGCTCGTGCCAGCCAATACATCCCGAACAGGCCGGCGCCGATGGCCAGCCCAGCCAGCGGCGACACCACGCTGTGGACATCTCCATGGACCTGGAGACTCACCAACAGCCCGGCTCGAATATTTTTGCCTTCGATCTGTCGGGCAGCGAGCACACCCGCCTGCAAGGTTTCTGCCTGCAGGGCATTGACGGAGGCGACCCCGATCGCGACATCGCTGGCTTCGAGCGTGTTGGTTTTGACCACACCGGCGGCGGCATCCTCCATGTAGGTTGCGGAAGCCTGCACATGTTGGGCGAAAGACTCACGCAGGGAGACCTGCCCGCTTTCGACGCGTTCTACGCTGGAGTTTTTGACATCGGTGCTTTGCCTGCCCAGTTCCTGGCTTGCACGTGCTGCATACTCGTGCAGCGGGCTTTCGTGTTCGTCTTGGCTGCTCATGGCTGACCCAATCCACAAACGGTGCGCACAAAAAATACGCGTCCCTTATTATACTGACTCTGCGCAGAGCGGTCAATTCGATCCCTCTGTTGGCAGCAATTCTCATTTCTTTCCGAGACGTGCTGGCCGATCCTTTTTTTGGTGATCCAGATAGAGCCCTTGTGTGGTGCAGAACGATTCAAGATGCGGTCGCACAACTGACTCCAGCAACTCACCAATGACCTGGCCAAATCTGTGCGATGGTGATTCCGCGGTGATTCCGCTGCCCTGAGTCGTTCCCGTGATGCATGTTGAAACGAAGAGACAATCAGGTGTTTCCTCACGGCGTCATGAATATCGCCCCAGCTGCTTGCATCCCCCCAAAAGGTCATCTCGAAACGCAACGCGTCTGCATCGTCGTAGTTGTTGGCGTAAGGGGGCGAGGTGATGACTGCATCAACAACAAAGAGTGCCAGTTGTGTCTGCATGGCTCACCCGGATGGCGTCTGGGCCGGCGCTCTGCTGGCCACGCGGTACCAGGTGGCGCTCACCGGTGCAAGTGTCACCGTGCCGGCAATTGGTGTGCCTTCCCAGTCCACCACTTCTCCTGTCGGAAGTTCGAGCGGCTGGGCCTCCGCCGACAGGTTGACAGCCAGCCAGAGCCGATCGGTGGCCAGGGAGCGCTCGACCAGCCAGAGCCCGCGCACATCGTCCAGATACAGCGTGGCCATCGCGCCCTCTTGCAGCGCCGGATGGTTGCGCCGCAGTTTTGTCAACCACCGGGTGTAGGCCAGCAGCGTCGCATCCTGCGCCTCTCCCCACAACATCGGGTGGCGCGCTTCTTCACGCCATGGGCCTTTGGCCCGTGGCTGCCCCAATCCCACTTCGGTACCGTAGTAGAGGCAGGGAGGCCCGCCCAGCCCAAAGAGCAACGCCAGGGCCAGACGCAGGCGCCGCAGGTCGTTGCCCGCCGCCCACAAAAAGCGGTTCATGTCGTGGTTGTCGATGAAGGCCGGCTGGACAAAATCTTCGCCCAGTGCAGCCCGGTTCGCCTGGATCTGGTTGGCAAACTGGCTGAGCGACAGCCCAGGCACCGGCAGCGCACACAACAGACGCACCGCCCGACAGAATGCAAAATCCAGACAGCCATCCAGCCGCCCCTGGTAGACCCGCAGGGCGTCGCCCGCGCGGGTCACCTCCCCGACCAGCCAGCAGTCCGGGCGCACTGCCCGGCACGCTGCACGAAACGCACTCCAAAAAAGTGGGCTGGGCCCGGCTGCGTAGTCGAGCCGGAAGCCGTCTGCGCCAGCCAGCAGCCAATGTTGCGCAGATTTACATAAAAAATCGCGCACCGCAGGGGCATCGGTGTCCAGCTGGGGCATGCTGGCTACCTCAAAAAAGCAGCGGTAGCCGTGGCGGCTCTCTTCTTGAAAGTGGAACCAGTTGCGGAACTCGCTGGCTGGGTCGTTGCGCGCCGCCACGAACGGGGCAAAGGCCACGCTGGTGTGGTTGGCGACAAAATCCAAGAGGACTCGCAGGCCATGCGCGTGTGCCTGCGCAAACAGTTCGAGCAGGTCGGCGTCGCTGCCAAAACGTGGGTCGACATGGCGGTAGTCGGTCGTGTCATACCCATGATAGGATTCGGTCACAAAGACCGGGCTCAGCCACAGCACGTTGCAGCCCAGTTCGGCGATATGGCCGAGCCGGTCGATCACCCCGCGCAGTGTGCCGCCTGCAAAGTGTTCGAGTTCTTCGACCTCCAGCCAGCGATTTTGCACACCGCTGAAGCGATCGACGAAGACGTGGTAGACCACAGCGGCACGCGCCCACTCTGGGATGGCCAGCTCGTCCACATGGTAGCCGTACAAGGTTTGCTCCTGGACGGTACGGTCCAGCTTCTGTTCGGTGCTCCATACCGAACAGGGCGGCTCAAAGCTGCGCCAGCCTTCGATGCAGTACTGGACCAGCGTGCCAGCCGGCTGCCCCGGGAGTTCTCCTTCCCACAGCCGTACATAGTCCCAGACCAGCGGTTCCCAGCGCACGCCGCAGGGAAGCAGCTGCACCGCCCTCCCCTGCACAGCGACACCCTGGCTGCCAGCGGGCCGGCTCCCATCCCAGGTGACATAGGCGGTCAGGCGGTCGACTGCGAGCTCGGGCCCGACCTGCACGGTGATCCGCACTGGCTGATGGGGCCGCGGATCGGCCGGCTGCAGCGCATGTCGATGGCGGATCCCGGTAGAGGAGGCCCGTTCTGTTTCCAGAAGCTGCGGGTCGTCCTGCTCGATGCCCCCGAAGACGAAGTCGGCCAGCGCTGTTGCTGCGACGGCCATCATCCTTTCACCGACCCGGCGGTCAGCCCGCCGACCAGATAGCGCTGCAGGGCAAGGAAGACCACCACGATCGGGACAGCCCCGATCAGCGCGCCGGCGGCAAAAATCCCCCAGCGGTTGGCAAACTGGTCGCTGATGAACAGGCTCAGCCCCACTGCCAGCGTATAGTTTTCCAGGCTGGTCAGCATCACGCGTGCCAGCACAAATTCCGAGTAGGTGCCGATGAAGATCAACAGGCCGATCACCGCCAGAATCGGGCGCACCAGCGGCAGAATGACCAGCCAGAATGTCTGCCAGTGGGAGGCTCCGTCGATCGTCGCAGCCTCATCCAGGTCGCGCGGGATCGAATCAAAATAGCCTTTGGCCAGCCAGGTGTTGACCCCCAGGATTCCTCCCAGATAGAGCAGGATCAGCCCGCCGTAGGTGTTGAGGCCGAGCTGCGGGAGATAAACGCCCAGCTGTTGTAAGATCAAAAACAGGGCCACCATGTTCAAAAAATTGGGGAACACCTGGATCAGCAGGACCGTCTGCAGCAGCGAACGGCGGCCGCGAAAGCGAAAACGCGAGAATGCATAGGCGGCCGTCGCCGTGAAGAGCACCCCGAAGGTGGTCGTGACCGAGGCGATCAACAGCGAGTTGAGCATCCAGCGCTGAAAGGGAAACAAATTGCTGTCCAGCAACTTGCCATAATTCGCAAAACTAGGGTTCTCTGGGATCAGCGTCTGGTTGACAAGCGAGTTGCTTGGGTTGATCGAAGCTGAAAAGATCCAGATGACCGGAAAGAGCGCAAAGACCAGCATGACCAGTGCCAGTGCGATGCGCGCCAGCAGCATCAGCTGCCGGCGTCGCGACAACGACCCCAGCGGGCGGCCCGCAGTGACCCTAGACATTTTCGGAGCGCTCCTCGAGCATGTTGGTATAGCGGAACTGGAAGTAGGTGATCACCACCAGAATCAGAAAGATCGCCACTGTGATCGCAGCGGCATAGCCCAGATCTGCGCCGCGCCCGCTGCTGAAGGCGATCCGATAGGTGTAGGTCACCAGAATATCGGTGTGGCCCACAGGCGAGATCGTGCCGCTGATCGGCGGGCCACCTTTGTTGAACAGGTCGATCACGACAAAGTTGTTGAAATTGTAGGCAAACGAGGCCACCAGCAGCGGGCCCATCGTGATCATCAACAGCGGCAGCGTGATCGTCCAAAATGCCTGCACCGGGCTGGCCCCGTCGATTTCGGCTGCCTCGTAGACATCTGCTGGCAGCGACTGCAGCGCACCTGTCGCAATCACAAACATGTAGGGAAAGCCCAGCCAGAGCTGGATCAACAGCACCCCGACCTTGGCCCAGTAGGGGTTGCTGAACCAGGGGGGGGCGGCTCCGAACCAGTCGGCCAGCATCCCGCTCACCACCCCATACTGGGGGTTGAGCAGACCCACCCAGATCGGCACGCTGATAAACGCTGGAATGGCGTAGGGGATGAGCAGCAGCGAGCGCAGCGGCCGGCGCAACGGCATCTCGGGCACATCGAACATCACCGCCAGGAACAGCCCCAGCGCAAAGGTGATCAGCACACTCAGCGCGGCAAAGAGAACCGTCCACAAAAAGACGCTGACAAAGGGGCCGCGCAGCGCTGGGTTGGTCAGCAGCCGGTCGAAGTTGTCCAGCCCGATCGCCACCCGGAAGCCCGGGCGCAGCGTCGAGCCATCTTCGGCGGTGAAGGTGCCCTCGACCGGCCGATAGCGCTGGCCCTCTGCCTGGTCGAGCAGGAGATCCTGGCCGCTGTCGTAGCTGTAGCGCTGTCGGTACTGTGCGGCCACCCCGATCTGCCGTTCGCTCACCCGGAAGAGATCGGGGGGGCTGCCAAATTCCAGGGCCACCAGGTTCTGGGTGTGGCGCAGCCGCTCTGCCTTGGAGAGCTGCCGGTAGCCGTCGATCTCGGGCGGCGGCTCCCCTTCGGCCGCCACCACGGCCTCTCCGGGTCGGGCGATGTAGGTGCTCTCCAGCTCTGCCGAATGGAGCCAGAGCAGGTACTGGTTGTCGGCTGAGACATAGGCGGTCCAGGCGAAGACAGGTGCCCCTTCGGGCAGGTAGACCTGTTTTTCCAGCTGCTGGATCGCCACCTGTTTGGTCAACAGGTGGCCGTCCCCGTAGTTGGTGAACGCTGTGTACAGGGTGGAGAAGATGGGGTAGACGACGAGCACCCCCAACAGCGCCAGGCTGGGGGCGATCCATTGGAGCGGCGCGAGCTGGGGGCGCAGAAAGATCAGGTTGAGGAGCAGTGTGACTGCGCCGATCGCGGTTGCCAACGCGTAGGCGCCATCGCGCAGCAGGCCGGAGAGCAGCCAGACGACAGCTGCATCGAGCAGCGCCAGGGGCGCGGCGCGAAGAAACAGGGCGAGGGGGGGATAGGCAGAAGAACGGGGGGGAGCTTTGGCTCCCCCCACACGCAGCGAAGTGCGCATCAATTTCCGGCGATGGCTGCCCGGATCTGTTCAGCGGCGTTGCGGAAGGCGGCGTCGGCCGCCTCGCTCTGCTGGCTGACCAGAACGACTGCGTCGCCCCAGGCTGCCCAGACCGCCGACATCTCAGGGATGGCCGGCATGGCCAGGCCGTTGGCGCCGGCCGCAGCAAAAGCGGCCAGATCCGGGTCGGCGATCGCCTCCCGCACCGGCAGGAAGGCCGACGGGCGCGGATCTGCATCGAAGATGGCCTGCATGGCCTCCTGCGTGGCCACGAATTCCTGCAGGAACGTCTGGGCCAGCAGCTGGTCGTTGCTGAAGGCGCTGATCATGAACCCTTGCACACCCAGGAACGGCTGGGCCTCCTGGATCTCGCCCGGAATGTTGGCCACCGCGTAAGGGACGCCCGACTCGCGGATGCGCGGCAGGGCCCACGGCCCGGTGATCATCATCGCTGCGTCGCCGTTCTCGAAGGCGGCGTGCATGATGTCGTAGTCGACTGCGGCACCGGCCTTGAGATGGCCCGCCTTGTACATCCCATCCAGCCAGGTGATCGCTGCGATCGACCCTTCGTTGTCGATCCCCACATCGCTGGGGTCGTATCCGGTCTCGGTCAGCCCAAAGACATAGCCGCCAAACGCGGTCTGGATCGGGAAGAAATGGTAGGGGTCCCCTTCCTGGCGGATGAAGGCCTGGCTGACCACGCCGGCGCTCTCCAGCTCTGCTGCCAGCGTCGTCAGCTCGCTCCAGGTGGCTGGAACGGTTTCGACGAGTTCTGGGTTGTAGACGAACGCAACGTTTTCGGTCGCATAGGGCAGGCCGTAGATCGCACCGTCGTATGCGAACGCCTGGACTGCTGCCGGCAGGAACTGGTCGGCGGCGGCACCGAGTTCGATCTCGGCCAGCAGACCGTTTTCGACCAGTTCACCCAGCCAGTCGTGGGCACCGATCACGACATCGGGCCCTTCGCCCGCAGGGCCGGCCACTTTGAGGTCGTCGCGGATGTCGCCGAACCCTTTCTCGACCACCACGACCGGGATGCCGTACTCTGCTTCAAACTGGGTCCCCAGTTCGCTGAGCACCGGTGCGCGGGTGTTGTCCGCCCAGATGGTCAGGACATTGGGCTCGTCGAGCACGACAGCCTCTTCGGCAGGGGGTTCGGTCGGCGCTGCCTCTGCAGCGTCTTCTGCCGGGGCTTCCGCCGCAGGGGCAGCCGGTGCTGCGACGGGCACCGCGCAGGCTGACAGCACCGTCGCAGCCACCATCAGCAACACCAACAGCAGCATTCGCTTGTTGTGCATACAACTCTCCTTTTGTACGTTCTTGTCATCTCGAACAGAACTAGACTTTGTTATCTGCGAACCCCGGGCTTTGCCGAGGCGTGCATTCGCTTGCAACATGCCAGGGTCAGCTCTCTGCCGTGCGCCTGCTCGAGGCTAAAAGAGGAAATATCTGCTCGATGCATGGCACTGCCTGGAGAAAAAATTTGGTAATTGATTATAAAAGGGTTTGAGCAGCTTTGCAAACCAAAGGTAGAATGAAACCATGAACGCATTCGTAGAACGTTGCAAGAGGAGATGGAGGCGGCACGGGCAGGTAGCGGTGCTGTTCGGGGGATGGGCAGGGCTGGCAGCCCTCCTTTGGGGGTGGATGCAGGCCCGTTCGCTCACCCCTGGCGAGCTGTGGCTGAGCGGGGTTGGCTGGGCGAGCAGCAACCCGGTGGCTCCGCTCCTCTATATCCTTGCCTATGCGGTGCGTCCGTTGCTCCTGCTTTCGTCAATCCTGTTGACGGTGAGCGGTGGCTTTCTCTTCGGCGCTGGATGGGGTGTTTTTTACACGGTGATTGGCGCCAATCTCTCTGCTACTGTCGCTTTTTGGGTTGGGCGTTCGTTCGGGCAGGCCACTCTGTCGGAAAAAGGGGCGAGCGGTCTGATCCAGGAGTATGCCCAGCGCATGCGTCAGGAGAGCTTTGAGACGGTGCTGGTCATGCGTTTTTTGTTTTTGCCCTACGATCTGGTCAACTACCTGGCAGGCGTGCTGCGGATCCGCTATGCACCGTTTTTGTGGGCTACGCTCCTGGGGTCACTGCCTGGAACTGTCGCGTTTGTGCTGGCCGGGGCAGCGTTGAGCCCTGACCAGCTCTCCGCGCTGTTGTTGGCCGGCCAGCCTCCTCGGCTGGACTGGCGGCTGCTTGCCGGTTCGTTGGTGCTGCTGGCCGTCAGTTTTGGCTTTTCACGCTTTCTGAAAAAACGAAAGCGGGTGGCCTGAGAGGGGACCTACTCGGTATAGCCGTGCGGGTGGCTGAGATGCCACTGCCAGGCTGTTTCCAGGATGGTCTGCAGGTCAGGATAGCGGGGTTCCCAGCCCAGTTCGCTTCGGATTTTGGCGCTGCTGGCGACCAGGACAGCGGGGTCGCCGGGGCGGCGGGCGACTATCCGGGTGGGAATCGGGTGGCCGGTCACGGTGCGTGCCTTCTCCACCACATCGCGCACACTGAAGCCGAGCCCGTTGCCCAGGTTGTAGGTGCGGCTGCCCTTTTCCAAGGCGTGCAAGGCCAGGATGTGTGCCTCTGCCAGGTCGATGACATGGACATAATCGCGCACACAGGTCCCATCTGGGGTCGGATAGTCGTCGCCGAAGATGGTAAATTCCTGGCGCTGACCGAGGGCTACCTGGAGAATCAGCGGAATGATATGGGTTTCTGGGTCGTGGTGTTCGCCGCGTTCTGCGGAGGCGCCGCAGGCGTTGAAATAGCGCAGGCAGGCGTAGCGCAGCCCCTGGGTGCGATCCAGCCAGGCGAGCAGCCGTTCCAGGATGTACTTGGATTCGCCGTAGGGGCTGCCCGGCACAATCCGTTCGGTCTCATCGATCGGCATGCGTTCGGGCTGGTCAAAAAGATTGGCGGTGGAAGAAAGGAGAAAGCGTTTGACCCCATGTTCCAGCGCGCTTTGGAGCAGGTTGAGCCCATTGGTGAGATTGTCTGCCAGGTAGAGAAACGGTTTTTGCATGGATTCGCCGACCAGGGTGTGCGAGGCGAAGTGCATGATGGCCTCTGGCCGGTGCGCAGAGAGGGCAGCGTCGATGGCGGTCCGGTCTTTGAGATCGCCCTGGACAAAGGTGGCTTCTGGGTGGACAGCGGAGCGGTGGCCCTGGTACAGGTTGTCGAAGACCACGACCTGATCCCCGGCCAGGATCAGCTGTTCGACTGTGATGCTGCCGATGTAGCCAGCCCCTCCAGTGACCAATACCTTCATGGCGTGTGCTCCCCCTTTTGCGCTGCTCGCTCTGGGGCGGCAGCAGATGAAATGATGCTGGTGCGCCGAGTTTTTCAACGCGGACACAGTTTTTCAATCAGTGTAGCGGACTTCGCTCTGGACGCCCAAACCTTGTCGGTCTTGAGGCGTGCTTCGTGCCGGGCGCAGCCGGCTCAGGCGCGTCCGGATTTGACCCGGCTGCGGCGGGCCAGGGCGTCGACCAGCACAGCGGCCAGCAGGACCAGGCCGGTGATAATAAACTTGCTGCCTGCGCTCAGCCCGAGCAGCCCCATTCCGTTTTCGACGCCGCCGACCACCAGGGCACCCAGCAGGGCACTCAGCACGAAGCCGCGCCCGCCAAACAGGCTGGTTCCGCCGATCACAGCTGCTGCGATGCAGCTGAGCACCAGGTTGCCGCCGCCTGAGTTGGTGGCCACCGAGCGCAGGCGCGAGGCCAGGATGATCCCGCCCCAGCCGGCCATGAAGCTGGAGAGCATAAAGACGTAGATGCGGATGCGGTTGACCGGGATCCCAGCGCGGCGGGCCGCCTCGGCGCTGCCGCCGACGGCGTAGATATAGCGGCCAAAGGGGGTGCGGGTCGCCACAAACGAAAAGACCACCAGGAGCAGCGCCAGCAGCACGCCGACCACCGGCACCCCGCGGTCCAGGTTGCTGACATAGACCCCGGCCAGAATCAACACGGCGACCCCCACGATCTGCAGCAGGAGCAGGGGCAGCGGGGTGGTGGTCAGCCCTTCGCGGCGGCGGCGCCAGTTGCCTTGCAGCTTTGACCCGGCGTAAGCAAGCACGATCGCGGCCGCCAGCCCCCAGCCCCAGCTGGCCGGAAGAAAGGCATTGGCGATCCCAATCGCTGCGCTGTCCTGCAAGATGATTGTGCCGCCAGCCCCCACCAGAATCAGCACGACCCCGTTCCAGACCAGCAGGCCTGCCAGGGTCACGATAAAAGAGGGCAGCCCAAAGCCGGTGATGATCAACCCCTGTACCAGCCCGACCACGGTCACGGCGGCCAGCGCAGCCGGGATTGTCAGAAACCAGGGCCACCCCAGATCCCGGAAGATCAGGGTCATGACGACCCCGCCGACGGCGCTGACAAAACCGATCGAAAGGTCGATCTCGCCCAACAGCAGGACAAAGACGACGCCGATGGCGATGGTGGCGATCCCTGCCATCTGGACGATCAGGTTGACGAAATTGACAGGGGTCAGAAAATTTTGGTTGAGGCTTTGGAAGATGAGTGCGATCAACAGCAGGCCGACGATGATTGGCAGCGACCCGATGTCGCCCCCGCGCACGCGCTTCCAGTAGTTGGCCAGAAACTCGCCGGTCGAGAGGCTCTTCTGTTCGGCCAGGACAGCCTGGCTGCTCGGTTGTGGTTCAGCGTTCATACTCGGTTTGGCGGCGGGAGCCACCCTGGCGGGTGGAGGAGGCCGCTTCCCTCCTTTCAGGATACAATGGTTCGCATGACTGAAAATTTTTGCGCAGCGCTCTTTTCCGAGGAGCCTTGAAGCAGATTGGCCAGCTCCACCTGCTCTCCGCCAGACAGATGCGCCCTGCTGCACGACCAAACAGGGCCCGTCACTCTGTCGGTGGCCGGGGAGAGACGCCCCTTTCGCCGGCACGATCTGCGTTTTCTGTGCGACCAGGCGATCTGGTTGCGGACTGGGTGCGGACCTTGGGTGCTCTGCAGCGGATCGGCAAGGTCGTGCCAAAGGCACTGCCCGGTCGTTTACAGCTCTCCCATGCCAGGGACACGCAGAAGTCGGCCTGCGGTGATGGCATGGACCACCTCCTGCTGGGTCGTCTCTCTGGTTTTGAAAACCTCAACCCGTTGGCCCAGACGCAGCACAGTGATCCGGTCGGCCACCTCAAAAATATCGTGCAGGTTGTGCGAAATGACCACCACGGCCAGCCCTTTGTCTGCCAGCCGGTGGACCAGATCAAGTACCTGGCGTGTCTGGGCAACCCCCAGCGCTGCGGTTGGTTCGTCCAGGATCACCACCTTTGAGTTCCACATCACCGCCTTGGCGACTGCGATCGACTGGCGTTGCCCTCCCGAGAGCTCAGCGACTGTCTGGCGCACCGAACGCAGGGTGGTGACGGAGAGCGAGTGCAAGGTTTCGATCGCAGATTTCTCCATCGTGGACTCGTCCAGCCGCCAGAGCGAGCGTTTGCGTTCGCGGCCCAGGAACATATTGGCCACCACATCCAGGTTGTCGGCCAATGCCAGATCCTGGTAGACGATCTCGATGCCCAGCTGGGCGGCGTCGCGGGGGCCATGGATGTGTACAGGCTTGCCAGCGAAGAAGATTTCGCCTTCGCTGAAAGGGTAGATGCCTGCAATTCCCTTGATCAGGGTTGATTTGCCGGCGCCGTTGTCGCCGACCAGGGCCATCACCTCGCCGGGGACAACCTCGAAGTCGACTTTGTAGAGGGCCTGGACGGCGCCAAAATTTTTTGAGACCTGTCTGCATTCCAAGATGGGCTGGGTTGTCAAGCGGAGCCTCCTTCCGGCAAGAGAAGATCGGGAGGGGCGAGTCGTCGACTCGCCCCTCCTTGGGGAGGACTGCAAGCCCCGCCGGGCTTGCAGTCACAAAGACAGTGCCAGGGTGGCTCAGCGCTGGTCAGCGGGCGGGCAGTACTGCTCGTATTCGCCCACGCACAGTTCGTCCCAGGTGCGGAAGCCGTCGGCGATCACGGTCTCGGCAAGGTTGTCTGCGGTGACGGCCACGGGGGTCAGCTTGATGAAGGGCAGGTCGACCATGCCGTTGTTGATCAGGTTGCCTTCGGCCAGAGCGCCTGCGTCCTCGCAGTTGAGCAGGGCAACGGCGGCGGCAGCGGCGGCTTCGGCCTCAGCTTTGATCGGCTTGTAGACCGACATGCTCTGCCAGCCGGAGAGCACGTTCTGCATGCCCGCCACGGTGGCGTCCTGGCCGCTGACCGGAACTGGAGAGAGGTTGCGCGCCTTGAGGGCGGAGATCACCGAGTTGGCCAGGCCGTCGTTGGCGGCAAAGACGGCGTCCACGCCAGCTTCGCCTGCGTCGGTCAGGATCTGCTCGAAGATCACCAGGGCCTGCTGGTTGTCCCACTGGGGCACTGCCTGGTCGGCGACCAGTTCCCACGAGCCGTCGTCGTAGTGGGGCTGGGCGACGCTGAAGTAGCCCTCGCGGAAGAGCGTGGCGTTGTTGTCGGTCGGCGAGCCGTTGAGCTGCACGACACGGGTCGGGCTCTTGCCGATCGCGTTGATCAGCGGTTCGAGGGTCTCTCCCATGGCGCGGCCGACAGCTACGTTGTCGAAGCTGACATAGACATCGGCGGCGGTGGCCGTGTCGATGGTCAGACGGTCGTAGTCGATGACGCGTGCGCCAGATTCCTTGGCCTTGGCGATGATGGCGGCGCCCGAGCCACTGTCCAGGTTGACCAGCAAGATCACCTTGGCGCCGTTGGTCAGGGCCTGTTCGGCCTGTGTCTGCTGGTTGGCGGCGTCCCCTTCAGCGTTGACGATGCTGAACTCGACCCCAGCAGCGCCGAAGGCCTCCTCGAAGTAACGGCGGTCGTCGTTTTCCCAACGGGCCGACGAGGCGCTGTCTGGGAGCAGGACGGCGATCGAGCCTTCGCCTGGGGTACAGGCAGCGGCTTCTGCGGCGGGTGCCTCTTCGGCGGGTGCCTCGGTGGCAGCCGCTTCTGCGGCGGGCGCCTCCGCTGCCGGGGCGGCTGCTGGGGCAGCGCAGCCACCCACAACCAACGCCAGCACCAAGAACAGACTCAATCCAGAGAACAGCTTGCGCATGTGTTTCTCCTTTTTCTGGTGATAGAACGACAAAAAATGGAAATAGGTTGAATGTGGCTTTTCAAGCCAAAGTAGCGGCATTCAGTATACCTGCAATTGGGCCGGTACAAAAGGTAGACAGCCTACAATCCGCAATGTTCAATCTCCCCCCTCTTTTGTCGCAATGCAGCTGCCCGTTCGGTACACCATTTGTCCGTTGCCCAGCGTGGCGATTTGGGTAGAGAATTGGATCTGTCGGGCACAACAGGAGCCTGGGTCAGCAAGGCAGTGGCTGCTCTGGCAGTGGCTGCTCTGGCACAGGCTCCTCATGCCGTGGGCGTTCTCTGGGATGCGCCGGGGAGATGGGCACTCTGGCGTCTGCTGGGGGCGGTGTGTGTGGTCGATGGGTGAACCGTTCTGCAGAGAAAGAAAGCGAACAGAGACGATGTTGTCGCACTATGCCGATGCCGAAGAAAGGCGGCGAACGGTTTTGGTGGTGGTCCTGACCAACGCGGTCGATTTTCACCGTGCTGCGCAGGAAGGCTGGTATCGGATTCCCCAGCGCCAGGCCCCGCGGCGGATCGGGGCAGACTACCTGGCCTTCTACCAGACCGGGGCGTTTGCAGGCCAGCCAGAGGCCCAGACGATTTCGTTTATCGCTCCTACCTGCCGGTATCAGTTGATGCAGCGACGCCAGCTGTTGCCCGACGAAGCGGACCACTGCCGGGCTGACGAGTACTACTATCGCATCGAAATTGGTGCGCTGCAGCGGTTGGAGCGCCCCGTGCGCGCAGCCAGGTTCCGCCGCTTGACGTTTGTCCATACGACCTTGCACCGGCTGCTGGCTGCCAACGATGTGTTGGATCTGTTTCAGGCCGAAGATCCCTTCGAGCAGCTCTGGAGTGCGCTGCGCGAACATGGCCTGCGCCCGCTCAGCAACCGGATCGTGGCCGAACAGCCGGTCGACATTGTGCTCCGGGCTCGTCGCGGCTCGCTAGGAATTTTTTGTGTGGCCCGCTACGCCACCCAGGAGCGTTGCTGTGCGTCGCAGGTCGAGCCGTGGGAGTTTTTGCAGCTGGCCCCGGCAGACATCGCAGGGGATCTGCCGGGCTGTCTGCACCAGATCGGCGCGGCATTGCTGCATCTCGGCGGGTCGATGCTGCACCTGCCACCCGCCGCGGAAGGCTGAGCGTTTTTCAAAGAGGTTCAGAGCGCTCGTGGCCGGCCACCCCCAGTTCGGCGGCGATGCTTTGCATGGCACCCAGCACACGTTCGACATGCTCGTCGAAAGGGACCCCCAGCTCTTCCACAAATTTCATATTCTCATGGCGGTCGATCGCTGCGGTGAAGGCCTTGTCTTTCCATTTCTTTTTGATCGACTTGAGCTCGACCCCGCGCAGGTCACGATCCGGGCGCACGTAGGCCGCAGCCTGGATCAGCCCGGTCAGCTCGTCGCAGGCCAGCAGCGCCTTGTCGAGCAGCGAGACGCGCGGGGTCCCCAGAAATGTCGCGTGCGCCTCAACTGCCTGGAGCAAGGCGGGCGGGTAACCAAGTTCCCGGAAGAGGCGCAGTTCGGTGCGCGGGTGTCCGTTGACTTCGTCCGACATGTCGGCAAAGCGCTCGTAGTCCAGATCGTGCAGCAGCCCGGTGATCCCCCAGAGCGCTTCGTCCTCGCCAAAATGGCGGGCATAGACCCGCAGCGAGGCTTCCACTGCCAGCATGTGCCGACGCAAACTCTCAGACTGTACCCACTCACAGAGCAGGGTATATGCTTCCTCGCGGGTTGGTAGTGACATGGCGCACCCTTTCTTCTTCGTGTCGATACGGTGGGGCAGGCATGCCCACACACGGCAACTGGCTTGCGGTTCCTGCTCCTGCCCTCAGGGGCCGCTTGTCTGCGGGCGCTTTTGGGGAACAGATCTTGGTTTATTATACAATAGGTGCATGCATCTCTTCGCCGGCCACACGAAGGGGAGCAGAATGTGGCGCTGGCTGAGAGTGGCCAGCCGGGTACAGGATGGCAGAGAAGATGGATCTTTTTGAGCAGGCCCATCAGGAACGGCTGGCCCGCAGCGCACCGCTGGCGGCGCGCATGCGTCCGCGCACGCTCGACGAATATGTCGGCCAGCCGCACATCGTGGGCGCTGGCCGGCTGTTGCGCCGTGCCATTGAGGCCGACCAGCTGGCCAGCGTGATCTTTTATGGGCCCCCAGGGACTGGCAAGACCACGCTGGCGCGCGTGATTGCCAATACCACACGCGCTCACTTCATCGCCCTCAATGCAGTTCTGGCCGGCGTCAAAGACATCCGCGAAGCGATCGAAGAGGCACAACAGCGGGCGCGCCAGCATGGCCAGCGCACGATTCTGTTTGTCGACGAGGTGCACCGTTTCAACAAGGCCCAGCAGGATGCGTTGCTGCCCTGGGTTGAAAACGGCACGGTGATCTTCGTTGGCGCCACCACCGAGAACCCCTATTTTGAAGTCAACAAGGCGTTGGTCAGCCGCAGCCGTATTTTTCAGCTGGTGCCACTCACCCAGGATGACCTGCGTGCCATCGTCGGTCAGGCGCTGAACGACCGGGAGCGTGGCTACGGGGCGCTGGCCGTCACGGTCGACGACGACGCGCTCGCTCATCTGGTCGACGTCGCCAACGGCGACGCCCGTGCGGTGCTCAACGCACTCGAGCTGGCTGTGGAGACGACCGGAGCTGGCCCCAGCCCTGCCCCTGCCAACCGGCACATCACCCTTGCGATCGCCGAAGAGTCGATCCAGCGTCGGGCGGTGCTGTACGACAAAGAAGGCGACTACCATTTCGACACGATCAGCGCCTTTATCAAGAGCCTGCGCGGCAGCGACCCCGATGCTGCGCTCTACTGGATGGCCAAGATGGTCTACGCGGGTGAAGCGCCCCGTTTTCTCCTGCGGCGGATGCTCATCTTTGCTGGCGAAGATGTCGGCATGGCCGACCCCAACGCCATCCAGGTTGTGGCGGCCTGCGCCCAGGCCTTCGAACAGGTGGGCCTGCCCGAAGGGCGGTTCCACCTGGCCACCGCCGCCCTGTATCTGGCGACCGCCCGCAAATCCAACACGGCCTTTGCCTTTTTCGACGCTTTGGAACAGGTACGCCAGGAAGCAGACAGCGGCGTGCCCAACCATCTGAAGGATGGCAGCCGCGACCACGAAGGGTTCGGCCACGGCGAAGGCTATCTGTACCCACATGCCTACCGAGACCACTGGGTTGCGCAGCAGTATCTGCCCACCTCGCTGCAGGGCAAGGTGTTTTACCAGCCCTCCGACCAGGGGTACGAAGCGGGGATCCGCGGCGAGGTCGCGCGGCGTCGCGAGGCCCAGCTGGCTGCGATGCTGGACGCAGAAGAGCCGCGCGGGGAAGTTTTGACGCACTCACCCGACGACCCGGCGCGTGCGCGCTGGCTGCAGCGCACCCTTTCGGGGGCGGGCGAACGGCTCGGCCAGCTGCGCGACCGGGTGTGCGACGCTGCCCAGCTGCGCGGCCACAGCCTGGTGCTGGACCTCAAGGCCGCCAGCGGGCTGCTCGCCTGGGAGGTGGTGCGCCGAACCCCCGAAGGGGGGGTCTACGCGCTGGCGCGCAGCCGCCGGGATGCGGAGGCGCTGCGCCAGCTTGCCGATCGGCTCCCGCCGATCGAACGCCCGCACATTCTGGAAGGCACGCTGGAGGAACTGCCCCTTGTGCTGCACAGCCAGGGAGCCGGGCTCCGCTTCGATGCGATCGTCGGCTACAATGCCCTGCTCGACGAGCCAGACAAAGGGGCTGCCAGCCGTCTGCTGGCGCAGCTGCTCGCGCCTGCCGGCATCCTGAGCCTGGCAGAACGGGTGCCGCGCCGCAGCCAGCGGGTCTCTGCGTTGGTGGACAGCCAGCTGCTCGACCCTGACCTGCTGCGCCGTTGGCAGGCTGCGGAGGAGACGATCTACGCCGACGCCAGCGACCCGCTCGTCAACTGGGATGTGGAAGAGCTGCTGGCCGCCCTGCACGCTGCCGGGCTGTCTGCAGCCGGAGAGGGCCATGTTGACGTCAACGACCAGCCGGTCACGCCTGCCACCCTGGCGCGCTGGTTTACACCTGCCCGCAGCGGGAGGCCCGCCTACACCGACCGCCTGGCTGACTGGCTGAACCCGGCAGAGATTGCCCAGATCGCCCAGATCTGCGAACGCCAGCTCTCTGGCCAGACGGTGCGTTGGCAGAGCTATACGCTCTATGTGAAAGCCCGGCGGGTGCGCTGAGCAAACACCGCCAGGGCAGATCGCGCCAGACAACCGGGTTGGCTGGCTCTCCTGCTATTTTTGTGTACAATAGAAGCATGGACAGAAGCACTTCTCTGCAAACCTCCCCCCCCACCGTTGTCGTCGCCATGTCCGGCGGCGTCGATTCGTCGGTGGCTGCGGCGTTGCTGGTCGAACAAGGCTATCGCTGTATCGGTGTGATGATGCGCCTCTGGTCTGAAAGTGGTGAGGGCGAAGGCTCTGCCAACAAATGCTGCAGCCTGGAGAGCGTCCACGATGCCCGCCGTGTGGCTGCAGCGCTGGACATCCCTTTCTATCTGATCAACGTCGAGCAGCCCTTCAAACAGCAGGTTGTCGACTTTTTCATCGAGGGATACAGCCACGGGGTCACCCCCAATCCGTGCATCGAGTGCAACCGTCATATCCGGTTCGACTACCTGTTCAACTATGCCCGGCGTCTGGGCGCCGACTACCTGGCCACCGGCCACTACGCCCGGCTGCGTCGCGACCCGGCCAGCGGCCAGATCCAGCTGCTCAAAGGGGTGGATGCGGCCAAAGACCAGAGCTATGTGCTCAGCGTGCTGGGCCAGGCCCAGCTGAACAGCGTGCTGTTTCCGGTCGGCGAGTACCCCAAAACCGAGGTGCGCCGGATCGCCGCCGAGCGCGGGCTGCCGATCGCCTCCAAACATGACTCGATGGATCTCTGCTTTGTCTTCGACGACGACTACCGTCGTTTTCTGCGCACCTGGGCGGCCGAAGCCATGCGTCCTGGCCCGATCGTCGACCGGAACGGGCGGCTCTATGGCCAGCACAGCGGGCTGCCCGGCTACACTGTCGGCCAGCGCAAAGGACTTGGGCTCGCCGGCGCCAGCGAACCCCTTTTTGTGCTGGCGTTGGACTATCGCAACAACCAGCTGGTGGTCGGGACAGCCGCCGAGCTGGGCTGCGACTGGCTGGCTGCCGAGCGGGTCAACTGGACAGGGGATCTCCCGCCGCCGCCGGGCAGCCGAGTTCAGTGCAAAATTCGCTACAAGGCCCAGGCGGTCGACTGCATCCTCTACCCCCAGGGGAGCGATCGTGTCGAGGTGCGTTTTAGCGAACCGTTGCGCGACATCACCCCGGGCCAGGGGGCGGTCTTTTATGAAGGCGACCACTGTCTGGGCGGCGGAATCATTGCACGCCAACGCGAGGCGTTGACCGCAGATCTGGCTGGGCAGGACCACAGGAGGGAACCATGATCGTGGGGACTGTGCGCGACATCCTGATCATCTTTCTGGCCCTGACCAGCATTGTCGTCTGGGTGTTGCTCGGCGTGCTCATCTGGCAGATCTGGCGGCTGACCCGCATGGTGCAGGACGAGCTGAAACCGATGATCGATGACACACGTCAGACGATCGCAACGGTGCGGGGCACAGCCACCTTTATGAGCGAAAATGTTGTGGCGCCGGTCATTCAGACCAGCAGCCGTCTGGCAGGTTATCGGCGGATCGTCCAGGTGCTCTTGGGACGTGCCCCCCGAGCTGCCGCCGGCAGTGAGAAGATGCCTCCCCCGCAAGGCACGCCTGGCGTCTGACAAGAGACTGCCACGCCGCAGAACAGCGCGCTCCGGGTAAGCGGGCCGTCGGTGTGGACTGTCGGTGCGCCCTGTGGCCCCATCTCCGGTTTTTGAGGACAGCTGGGGGCGGGGAGCGCTGTTGTATGAATCGCTCTGTTCCCTGTGCGGCGGCTCGATTTCCGACTTTTGAGAAGCCCTGAAGCGAGGCAGTCGCAGGCAGTCGCAGGCTGTCTCTGGCGTGTGCTATACTGGAACAGAGAACGAACAATCCAGAGACCGGGCCCCCGAGGCAGACAACACGGGTCCGGAGCAGAATGAGGAGTGACATGATATCTGTGCAGCCCGCTCTTTTGCGGCGCATTACGGGGACGCTGTTTCTCAGCGAAAGCGTCTACAGTGCAGCGTTTATTGCGACGTTGACGCTGCTTTCTGTCAACGCATCTTTGCTCAGCGGCAGTGATGCGCTGGCTGGGCTGCCGACCACCTTGGGGTTGGTCAGCCGTGCAGCGTTGGCGGTTCCGATCGGGTGGTTGATGGACCGTTGGGGGCGGCGGCTGGGTCTGATGGTGGGCTACGGTGCGGGTGTGTTGGGGATGGTTGCCGGGGTGTTTGCGGTGCAGTCTTTCTCTTTTGTGCTGCTTTGCGCCAGCACGGCCATCACGGGGGTTACCCAGGCGACCAGCCAGCAGTCTCGTTTTGTGGCGGCAGAGATTTGGGCGCCCGCCGCGCGTGCACGGGTGATCGGGTTGCTTGTCTTTGCGGGCACTGCCGGCGCAGTGGGGGGGCCGCTTTTGGTGGGCCCGACCTCAGCGCTGGCCCTGCAGTGGGGGCTGCAGGCCAACGCAGGCCCATATCTCTTTGGAATTGGGCTGCTGGCGCTCTCGTTGCTGCTGACTGCGGTGCTGCTGCGCCCTGACCCGCTTCACCTTGGGCGTTGCTACGCCGAACAGGAGGCCCTCCGCACCCCGGTTGTGCGCAGTGCCAGGACAATTCTGGCAGATCCCACCGTGGCATTGGCGGTTGGCTCGATGGTGATTGGCCAGCTGGTGATGACCCTGATCATGGTCATCACCCCTGTCCATATGCACCACGAACACCATTCGGCGGGAGAGATCTCTGTGGTCTTTATGGCGCACACGCTCGGCATGTTCGGTTTTGCCTTTCTCACCGGCTGGCTGATCGGCCAGTTGGGGGCGCGGCCGATGATCCTGTTTGGTGCGGTGGTTCTGGTCCTTTCCAGCATTCTGGCCATGCAGGCTGCCAACCTGCTGGCGCTGGTGGTGGCGCTTTTTCTGCTGGGGTTGGGCTGGAGTTTTTGTTTTGTTGCCGGGTCGGCGCTGCTGACCAGCGCCTTGCAGCCGCACGAACGGGGGCGGATCCAAGGTGCCAATGACATGTTGGTCGCGCTGGCCTCCGGCACCGGCAGTCTGTCGACCGGGGCCATTTTTAGCGGGGGCGGGATGGTGGCGGTCGGGGCAGTGGGGCTTGGGCTGACCCTGGCCTTCATGGCGCTGGCTGCCTGGCTGCGCCCGCTTCCTGAGCTGGCAGGGCAGAAGTGATGGCCAAGACGGTCACTGCGCTGCTCCGGCAGACCCACAGCCCGGATCGGGTCAACGTGTTTTTGGACGGCACCTTTGCCTTTGGGGTCACCCTGGAGGCAGCAGCGCATCTGTACAGCGGCCAGACCCTGGACGAGGCTGAGATTGCGGCGCTGTGTGCACAGGCTGCGGCTGACAAGGCCTACCAGGCTGCGCTGCATTTTTTGGCTGGCCGGCCGCGCAGCCGCAGCGAGCTTGAACGCCGCCTTGCTGCGCGGGGGTATGGCGTCGAGGCTGTGGCGGAGGTCCTGGCCAGGTTGGAGCAACAGGCCTATGTCGACGATGGGGCGTTTGCCGCCTTTTGGGTGGAGAACCGCAGCCGTTTTCGCCCGCGCAGCGCTGCTGCCGTCGCCTACGAGTTGCGGCAAAAAGGGGTGGACAACGAGACGATCCGCGCTGCCGTAGCGGAAGTCGACGACGCCGAAAGTGCCTGGGCTGCGCTGGAGCGCCCGCTGGCCCGTTGGCAGGGGCTGGACCGGCCCATGCTGGAGAAAAAAATTTTTGACTATCTGGCGCGCCGCGGCTTTGGGCTGGACATTGCCCGCCGCAGCGCGCGTCGCGCCTGGGAAGAACAACAGAACAGGGATGGACAATGAGAACACGCAAACGCACGCCGAAAGTCTCTGTCCGCGCCTGGACAGCGGAGGACATTCCTGGCATTGTAGTCTGTCACCGGGCTGCCTATTCGGAGTATCCCAAGAATGCCTACTACACGGAACGCTTTTATGAGATGCAGTTTGCGGCCTTTTCTGAAGGGCAGTATCTGGCCGAGATCGATGGGGTGATCGTCGGCTATGCCACGTCGCTGATTGTGCAGCTCGACGACGATGCCCACTGGTACACCTACGAAGAGATCACCGGCGGCGGCACCTTTAGCACCCACGACCCTTCCGGCGACACGCTGTACGGCGCTGACATTGCAGTGCGCCCTGAATATCGGCGTCTGGGGATCTCCAAGGCGCTGTATGAAAAACGGGTGGGGCTGCTGAAACGCTACAACCTACGCCGCATGATCGCTTACGGGCGAATTCCGGGCTACACCGAGTTTGCTGGCAAGATGACCGCCGAAGAGTATGTGCAGAAGGTCGTGGGGGGGGAGATGGCGGACCCTGCGCTTTCGGCCCATCTGCGTGCTGGCTACAAGGTACGCCGCATCCTGCTCGACTTTTTGTGGGACGATTCCAGCCTGAACTACTCTACGCTGCTGGAGATGGCCAACCCGAACTACCAGCCAGAAAAACGCAAGATTGCTGCGGCCCCGCTGCAGCGGGTTGTGCGCCGGATCCGGGTCTGTGCTGCCCAGTGGTTGATGCGTCCGATCCACTCCTGGGAGGAATTCGAGCAGACTGTCAACTTTTTTGTCGACACCGCCAATACCTATCACTCTCACTTTCTGCTCTTTCCCGAGCTGTTCACTGCCCAGCTTTTCACGATCATGCCCCATGATCTTGACTCGCGTGCGGCGATCCGGCGGCTGGCCTCGATGACCGACCGCTACCTCGATCTCTTCAGCGAACTGGCCGAAAAGCATGGGCTCTACATCATTGCCGGGTCACAGCCTGAGCTGCGCGAGGGGGAGATCTACAACGTCGCCCATCTTTTCACCCCGAGCGGCCAGCATTACAGCCAGGATGCGCTGCATATTCCGCCGATCGAACGGACCGATTTTGACATCGAACCTGGCGAGGACATCAAGGTGTTCGACACTTCGCTGGCACGCATTGGCATCCAGGTGGGCTATGATATTGAATTCCCCGAGCTGGCTCGTCTGCAGACGCTCTCTGGGGCCGAGGTGATCTTTGTCCCGTACAGCACCGACGAGCGCAAAGCCTTTGACCGCATCCGGTACACTGCCCAGGCCCGTGCGGTCGAAAATTTTGTCTACACGGTGATTGCAGGCAACGTGGGAAATCTGCCGGCGGCCAAGAACTACCTGATCAACTACGGGCAGGCGGCGGTCTTCACACCCAGCGACTTTGCCTTTCCGCCGTCTGCCACGGCTGGCACCAGCGAGGCCAACGTGGAGACGGTGCTCATCACCGACCTGGATATCACCTCTTTGGTGCAGCAGCGTGACCTGGCCACGGTGCGCCATCTTTATGACCGCCGCTCCGACCTGTACGACGTGCGTGCCAAGCGCGCGGTCAAGGTAGTGCGCACGGAGTAGCCGGTCTGCTTACCGGGCGCGTGTCAGGACTTTGCGGGCTGCTGCCAGCATGGGCAGGTCGACCATTCGTCCTTCGAACGTAAAAGCGCCGGCGCCGGCGGCGTGTTCTGTCTCGAAGGCAGAGACCAGCCGTCGGGCGCGTTCGAGCTCGGCCGCTGTCGGGGCGAAGGCCTGGTTGACGACCGGCGTCTGATTGGGGTGGATGCAGGTTTTGCCGGTGTAGCCCAGCTGGCGGGCAAAGCGACTTTCTGCTTCCAGCCCGACCGCATCCTGAAAATCGGTGAAGACCATGTCGAAGGCCTGCAGGCCGTTGGCGGCGGCGGCTGTCACCAAGGCGCTGCGTGCATAAAAGACCTCCCAGCCAGCGGCGGTGCGCACTGCGCCGAGGTCGCTGGCCAGATCTTCTGCGCCCAGGATCAGCCCTTCCAGCCGGCTGCAGGCCTGGCTGATGGTCGGCAGGTTCATCACCCCGCGGGCTGTTTCGACCATCGCGAACAGCCGCAGCGACTCTGCCGCCAGCCCCAGGGTGACCTCGGCGCTGGCCAGCAGCTGATCGACCGCCAGCAGGTCGGTGGCGCTCTCCACTTTGGGGACGATATAGCCGTCGGGGCGGGCGGGCGCAGTGGCCTCGATTTCGGTGGCTGGCAGCTCGGTCTGGGCATGGTTGAGGCGCACCAGCCGTTCGCGTCCGTTGAACTCGATTTCGTGCAGGGCAGCGGCCACCCCGGCGCGTGCTGCGGCCTTCTGGCTGGGTGCCACGCTGTCCTCCAGGTCAAGCAACACGGTATCCACCTCCCAGCCAGCGGCTTTCTGGATTTTTTTCAGACTGTCTCCCGGCATAAAGAGCAGAGAGCGCCGGGCAAAGTGTCGATGTGCAACGGCCATACGGAATCTCCTTGGGCATCTTTCACCGATCAGGGTGTCAAACAGCAGACCCCATAGTACCCCCAAGATGCTTCCCAGGAGGAGTTGTCGTCCGTGCGCGGTACAATAAAGCGAGGCGTAGCGAGAGGACAGAGGGGTGGAAAAGCTGGAGAGGCTGGGCGACTCGATCTTCGATTGGCCCCACCATCGCCCCAGGCGATCCGCTGGAGAGCGCACATCCGGCCATCCAGTGCAGGCTGTGCCAGAGAAGCCTGGCCTCCTGCGCTATAATGGGGAGGGCAGGCCGCAGAGCTTGCCTCCAAACAAACCAGATGCACAAGGAGAGAGCAATGAACTGGCGGGGGTTGAACCTGGGAATCGGTGGGCTTTCACAGCTGTCGGACGCGGTCACGCGTTCGATCAGCGCCGAAAATTTTGACGGGAGCAAGGGCGGCGGCGCCCGCGCGACCGAGGGCACCGGGGCCAGCGCAGCCCGAGAGCTGGGTCCAGGCTGGAAGATCTCGCCGTCGATCAACCTGGCAGCCCAAACGACCGTTTCGTTGGCTGAGATCGAAGGGCCCGGCGTGATCCAGCACATCTGGCTCACTGTCCATCCCACAGCCTGGCGTCGGCTGATCCTGCGCTTTTTTTGGGACGATGAAACCGAGCCTTCGATCGAGACCCCGCTGGGCGATTTCTTCGCCAATGGCTGGTGCGAACGCTGCAACATCACCTCGCTGGCAGTGGCCGTCAACCCGGCTGGCGGCTTCAACTGTTACTGGGAGATGCCTTTTCGCCGGCGTGCCCGCATCACAGTGGAAAACCTGTCCCCGGAACCCATCCTCGGCTTCTACTACCAGATCACCTACGCGCTCACACCAGTGCCGGAGAACTCGGCGTACTTGCACGCCCAGTGGCGACGCAGCAACCCGCTGCCCTATCAGCAAGAGCATGTTCTGCTCGAGGGGGTGCGCGGCCAGGGCCATTATGTCGGCACATATCTGGCCTGGGGGGTCAACAACACCGGCTGGTGGGGGGAGGGCGAGATCAAGTTTTATCTGGATGGGGACGAACGCTGGCCGACGATCTGTGGAACCGGCACCGAGGATTACTTTGGCGGCGCCTGGAATTTCGAGTTCCCAACAGGCCAGTATGGGGTCTTTACCGGACCGTACACCGGGCTGCCCCAGGTCCTCCGGCCAGATGGGCTCTACCGCAGCCAGCAGCGTTTTGGCATGTATCGCTGGCACATCCAGGACCCGATTCGTTTTCAACAGGATCTGCGGGTGACGATCCAGGCGCTGGGCTGGCGCGCGCCGCTTGAAGGCAAGATGCGCTATCTGCCCTTGCAGGACGACCTGGCGTCGACTGCGTTCTGGTACCAGAACGAACCCCACGCCCCCTTCCCTGTCACCCCAGATCTGAATACCTGCGAGGTGATCTGAACCCAGCAGAGGCTTCCTGGCCTGGCACAGCCAGCCAACACACCGGCCAGAGGCGAGCCGGTGCAGGCTCCCCCCACGTCTACACCGGAGTGCGGGGGGAGAGGGTTGGCTGGCTGGCAGCGCGCCAGAGCAGTGCATAGCGTCCTTGGACGGCGACCAGCTCGGCGTGGGTGCCACTCTCGACGATCTGGTCGCCATCCAGTACGACGATGCGCCCTGCTCGTGCCGCTGTGCTCAGCCGGTGGGCGACCATCAGGGTCGTTCTCCCCTGGGCCAGCTCCTCCAAAGCCTGCTGGATCGCCATCTCGGTCTCGGTGTCCAGCGCCGAAGTGGCTTCGTCCAGAATCAGGATCGGCGGGTTTTTGAGAAACATCCGGGCGATCGAGACCCGCTGTTTTTGTCCCCCGGACAGTTTGACCCCGCGTTCCCCGATCAAGGTGTTGAGCCCTTCCGGCAGGCTGCGGACAAACTCCTCCAGCTGCGCCCGCCGGGCAGCCTCCCAGATCGCCTCCTGGCTGGCGCCCAGCTTGCCGTAGGCGATGTTTTCGCCGATGGTGCCGGCAAACAAGAAGACATCCTGCTGCACAATCCCGATTTGGCGCCGCAGCGAAGCCTGGGTCATCGCCCGTACATCGATTCCGTCGATCGTGATGCTGCCAGCGTCGACCTCATAAAAACGGGGCAGCAGGCTGCACAGCGTCGTCTTGCCCGTCCCCGACGGCCCTACAAAGGCTACACTCTCTCCAGGCTGGATCGACAGGTTGACCGCACGCAGCACCGGGCGCTGCGGCGTGTAGCCAAAGGTGACTTCGGTGTACCGAATCTCTCCGCGCAATGGCCCGACCTCCAGCGCATCTGGCGCGTCCTGGATCTCGGGTTCGGTCTCCAAGATTTCGAGATAGCGTCTGAAGCCGGCGATGCCTTTGGGGTAGCTTTCGATCACGGCATTGATCTTCTCGATCGGGCGAAAAAAGACATTGGTGAGCAGCAAGAAGGCGACAAATTCACCGTAGGTCAGCTCTCCAGCGATCACGAACCAGGTGCCGCAGATCATGACAAACAGCGAGACAAAACGCATCAACATGTAGCTGAGCGACAGGCTGAAGGCCATGATCTGGTAGGCGGTCAATTTGGTCGAGCGATACCGCAGGTTGTCGACGGCAAAGAGCTGGTTTTCGTAGGCTTCGTTGGCAAACGCCTTGACCACCCGGATTCCGCCTACGGCATCTTCGATGCGGCTGTTGAACTGGGCGACATCGCGGAAGAGCTGGCGATAGGTGCGGGTCATCTTGCCGCTGAAATACATCGAGACCCAGATGATCGCTGGAACCACCACAAAGGTCAGCAGTGTCAGCTCCAGATCCAGCCACCCCATCAACACAAAGGCGCCGACCAGGGTCATGACGGCGATGAAAATGTCTTCGGGCCCGTGGTGCGCCAGCTCGCCGATGTCTTGCAGATCGGTTGTGATGCGGGCGATCAGGTGGCCTGTCTTGGCGTTGTCAAAATAGCGGAAGGAGAGCTTCTGAATATGCTCGAAGGCCTTGCGCCGCATGTCGGTTTCGATGTTGATCCCCAACATATGACCCCAGTAGGTCACGACATACTGCAAGAAGGTGTTCAAGAGGTAGATGGCCAGCAGCGCAGCCGTGGCAGAGAGGATCAGCCCCCAGTTCTGGCTGGGGAGCAGCTGGTCGACAAACTGGTTGACCGCCAGCGGAAACCCGAGCTCCAGCAGACCGACGAGCAAGGCGCAGACAAAGTCGAGCCAAAACAGCCCAAGATAAGGGCGATAGTACGCTGCAAATTGACGTAACATAAAATCCTGGAGTGACAAAAATGGCTGCACAGCCGTGGCCGCAGCGGTGGGTCGATGGGTACAGCATACCTGGATCGGGGCCTTTGTGGGCAATCTGGAACAATCGGTGCAGCAGTTCCGTATTGGAGGGGGTTGCATCTGCACACAAAAAGGTCTATGATCGAGGGGATACGAGCCATCAATTGGGCTCCAGTCCATGGGACAACTTCGACAATCGCACACAAGTCCAGTCAGAAGGAGCTGTCATGTTGGCATATCCGAAAGCTCGTCGCCGTTTTGCGCTGGCTCTGTTGAACGGGGTGGTGGTGCTGTCGATGGTGGTCGGCACTTTTCTTCCAGCGCTTGCGGCGGTGCGGGTCGTCGACCCGCCTGTCCCGCCAACGGTGACCCAGCCCTACCCGGAAGGATTTCCTATGTCCGACGAAGACCCGACGCCGGCCACGCTCCAGGGGTTGACGTTGCTCCTGGGCGAGGGGGCGGCCGCTCCCTCCCCTGCGTCCCAGCCCAGCCTGGGGCTGGCCCAGCCGCTGGCCGACGAATCGGCTGCGGCGCTGCTCGACCGTCTGCCGCCGCTGCCGTCTGCCGGGGAGGGGGCGGCACCGTTTCAGCTGCCGCCCCAGTCGTTGCCTCCGCTGCGGGCGGGCGAGACGCTGACCCAAACGTTCCCCCCCCCCCTGGCGGAAGCCCCGCCTCCGGCCGAGACAGGCCCGCTGGCGGTGCTGCGCTATGCACCCGAGGGGGCGATTTCGATCGCGCCCTTTGTCAACGTCACCTTCAACCAGCCGATGGTCCCCCTTGACACGGTGGAGGCTCTCGACGCGGCGGCGGTCCCGGTGCGCGTCACGCCGGCGCTGCCGGGGCTTTGGAAGTGGCTGGGCACCCGCACCCTCTCCTTTGAGTACCACGCAGAGGAACTCCACCGTTTTCCGATGGCGACCGTCTACACGGTCGAGGTGCCGGCCGGCACCCGCTCGGCCAGCGGCAGCGTTCTGGCCGAGACCGTCTCCTGGCAGTTCCATACGCCGCCGCCTACCGTGCTGCAGACCTACCCGAACACCAGCCCGCAGCCGCTAGACACGTTGATCTTCGTCGCCTTCGACCAGCGGATCGACCGTGCGGCCGTTGCTGCCACTGTGACCGCCCTGGCGGGCGGGCGCGCCTTTCCGCTGCGGTTGGCCACTGCCGAAGAAGTAGCAGCCCACCCAGAGCTCCACGGCTATACCCAGCAGGTTGCCGCCGACCGCTGGCTGGCCTTGCGCGCCACCGAGCCCTTCCCAGCCAACACGACGGTCACCGTCCATGTCGGGCCAGAGACCCCCTCTGCGGAGGGGCCGTTGCGCACCAGCGCAGTCCAGTCGTTTGGGTTCCAGACCTACGCGCCCTTGCGCGTGGTCGAGCAGAACTGCAACGAGGCCCGCTACAGCTGTTATCCGGGCCAGTCATGGTACGTGCGTTTCAACAACCCCCTCGACGAAGAAGCGGTGACCAACGAATGGGTGCAGGTCGAACCGGCCATCCCCAATCTGCAGGTGAGCGCCAGCTACGATGGGCTGTGGCTGCAGGGGAACAGCGCCGGGCGCACAACCTACCGGGTGACGCTTGACGGGGCGTTGGCGGACCGTTTTGGCCAGACTTTGGGGGAACCGGTCGAGCTGACGTTCTACACCGGCGACGTCGAGGCGTACCTGAGCGGGCCCGACCGTGCGTGGGTCACGCTGGACCCGACCGCTGCGCACCCTGTGTTCCCGATCTACACGATCAACCTGCCCACTGTCCGTCTGCGCGCCTATGCGGTCACGCCGGAGGATTGGCCCGCCTATCTGGACTATCGCAACAGCTACTACGGGGACCCCCAGCAGCGCCCGCCAGGGCGTCTGGTTCTGGAGACGAAGGTTGACCTCGACGCCCCCCAAGACACGCTGACCGAGTCCAGCCTGGATCTGGCCCCTGCGCTGGGAGGGAAGCCGGGCCATCTGATCGTCGTGGTCGATACGCCCCCTTCGCTTTTGGATCTGCTCTTCCGCAACCGGTACGAGCCGGTGGTGCAAACGTGGGTCCAGGTCACCACGCTCGGTGTCGATCTGATCCACGATGCGACCGACCTGGCCGCCTGGGTCACTGACCTGCGCGACGGGAGCCCGCTTGCCGGTGTCGAGCTGACGTTGTGGCCCACAGCGCAGAAGGCCACGACCTCTGCCGATGGGATGGCGCGTTTTACACTGCCTTTTTCTTCGGCGGCCCAGCTGATGCTGGCCCGTGTCGGCGACGAGGTGGCTTTTCTGCCCAGCGCAAGTGACTATTGGGGGGGCTGGGGCTGGCAGGCGGTGGAACGGCAGGACGAACTGCGTTGGTGGGTCTTCGACGACCGTCAGATGTACCGGCCCGGGGAGACGGTGCATCTCAAAGGGTGGCTGCGCACGCTCGGTGCCGGGCCGACCGGGGATCTGCGGCTGGATTCGATGGCAGATCCACAGGTCGACTACACCGTGCTGGACCCGCAGGGCAACCTGCTGGCCCAGGGCAGTGTCGCTCTGACCGAGCTGGGGGGCTTCGACCTGGCGGTTGCGATCGCCCCCAACAGCAACCTGGGCTATGCCAGTGTCCAGCTCACCCTGCGCAACGCAGCGCAGAGCTTTCCCTATTATCACAGTTTCCAGATTCAGGAGTTCCGCCGCCCAGAGTTTGAGGTGACTGCACGCAACGAAAGCAGCGGCCCCTATTTCCTGGGCGAAGAGGCGGTGGTGGCTGTGGCGGCCCAGTACTACGCCGGCGGCCCACTGCCCGGGGCGGACACAACGTGGACGGTTTCGGCGGCCGAGACAACCTACAACCCGCCCAACTGGCCTGACTTTGTCTTTGGCAAATGGGCCCCCTGGTGGTGGGGAGGAGCCGGTCGTGCGATCGGCGCTGCAGACGGCCGCGGTGTTCTTTACCCAGAGAGTGGCTACGGCGGCGAAAGTGTGGGATATACCGCCCGCACCGATCCGACCGGCAGCCATTACCTCCGGATGACATTTGTCTCTGCCCAGCAGCCGCAGCCTTACGCCGTCACTGCTGCGGCAGCGGTGATGGATGTCAACCGCCAGACATGGTCTGCGCAGAGCACGCTGCTGGTGCATCCGGCAGACCGCTATGTCGGGCTGCGTGGCAGGAGTTCATTTGTCGAGCAGGGCAGGCCGCTTGAGTACGATGTCATTGTCACCGACGTCGACGGCAACGTTGCTGCGGGCCATGCGGTCCGTCTGCGCAGCGTGCGGCTGGCGTGGGTCTTCAAACAGGGGGGGTGGGTGCAGCAGGAGGTGGATGAAGCGCGCTGCGACGTGGTTTCGGCCGACGAGCCGCTTCCTTGCAGCCTGCCTACAGGGGAGGGTGGAGAGTATCGGGTCACGGCCGAGGTGCGCGACGGGGCCGAACGGCTCAACCGCACCGAGCTGACCGCCTGGGTCAGCGGCGGCGCACTGCTTCCTTCGCGCGATCTGACCCAGCAGCAGGTGCTGCTGATCCCGGACCAGCAGCGCTATGTGCCAGGCGAGACTGCCCGCATCTTGGTGCAGGCTCCCTTCACCGAGGGATCTGGGCTGCTCACCGTTGCGCGCAGCGGCATTCTCTACACCGAGAATTTTTCGCTCGACGGCGGCAAAGCGACGCTGGAAATTCCGATCGAGGCAGCCTATCTGCCCACCTTGCAGCTTCAAGTGGATCTCAACGGGTCGGCCCCCCGTCTGGACGATGGCGGCAAACCGGTCGACGGTGCGCCGCCCCAACCTGCCTACGCCACCGGTTCGCTGCAGCTGGACATTTCCTTGCGCAGCCGGACGCTGACGGTGGTTGCTACGCCGGACGTCTTGCGTGTCGACCCAGGGGCAGAGACCGGGCTCACTGTGCAGGTCTCCGACGACCAGGGCAGCCCGGTGCAAGGCGCCGAGCTGGCGGTAGTTGTGGTCGACGAGGCTGTGCTTGCCCTGACCGGGTACACGCTGGCCGACCCGCTGGCCCTCTTCTACGGTGCCCGCAGCGCAGAGACCAGCAGTTTTTATGGGCGCAACAGCCTGCTGCTGGCCAACCCGGCCCAGCTGGCCCCAGCCTTGGGCGGTGCGGTGGCGGACGGCGGCTTTGCAGCGCCGATGGCGACAGCAGCGCGCGAGAATTTTGAGGCCATGCCGGCTGCTGCCCCGGAGATGGCCGCGATGCCGGCGATGGAGGAGGCCAGCAACAAACAAGCGGTCGGCCCATCGATCGCTGTCCGCAGCAATTTTGACCCGCTGGCTCTCTTTGCCCCGGCTGAGCGTACAGGCCCGGACGGCTCCCTTTCTCTCTCTTACAAGCTGCCCGACAACCTGACCCGCTACCGGGTGATGGTAGTGGCGGCGACCGCTCAGCAGTTTGGGGTTGCGGAAAGCACTGTCACGGCGCGGCTGCCGCTGATGGTGCGGCCGTCTGCTCCCCGTTTCCTCAACTTCGGCGACCGCTTCGAGTTTCCGGTGGTGGTCCAGAACCAGACCGATCTTCCACTGACTGTTGATGTCGTGGCCCGCGCCAGCAACCTGCAGCTGGAGGCCAGCCAGGGCCAGCGGGTGGAGGTGCCCGCCAACGACCGGGTCGAAGTGCGTTTTGCCGCCGCTGCCGTTGCGGCCGGCACGGCGAGCGTCCAGCTGGCTGCGGTCTCCGGAGAGTACGCCGACGCCGCCACGGCCCAGCTGCCTGTCTACACGCCGGCGACCACGGAGGCTTTCGCCACCTACGGTGTGGTCGACGATGGGGCGGTTGTCCAGCCGATCGCCCGGCCGCAGGATCTCTTCGCCCAGTTCGGTGGGCTGGAACTGAGCACCTCCTCGACTGCGCTGGCCACGCTCACCGACGCCTATCTGTACCTGTACGCCTATCCGTTCGAGTGCTCGGAGCAGTTGGGCGCGCGCATCTTGAGCGTCGCTGCTTTGCGTGAGCTGCTCACCGCGTTCCAGTCTGCGGACCTGCCCACCGATCCCGAGATCGACGCGGCGATGCAGCGCGACCTCGAGCGTCTGCGCCAGATGCAGAACCTGGACGGCGGGTTCCCCTACTGGGCGCGTGGGCATGACTCGATTCCCTACAATTCGGTCTTTGTCACCCATGCTTTGGTCGTTGCCCGCAACAAAGACTACGCAGTGGCGCAGCCCATGCTCGACGGCGCCATCGGCTATCTGCGCACGGTCGAGCAGTTTTTCCCAGAGTGGTACAACGCCCGAATTCGTCATGCCATCAGCAGCTACGCGCTCTTTGTGCGTGCGCTGGCGGGCGACTACGACTATGCCAAAGCGCGTGCGCTTGCGGCTGAACTGCCGCTGGCCGACCAGAGCCTGGAGGCGCAGGCATGGCTGTGGCAGGTGCTGGCGAGCGACCCTGCTTCGAGCCAGGAGGTCGCTGCGATCGTGCGCAATCTGAACAACCAGGTGGTGGAGAGCGCCGCCGCCGCCAACTTTGTCGTCTCCTACGACGACCAGGAGTATCTCCTGCTCCATTCCAACCGCCGCACCGACGCCGTGATCCTGGACGCGCTCATCGCCCAGGATGCGCAGAGCGACCTGATCGTCAAGGTCGTGGCCGGGTTGATGGAGGGGCGCCGCAACGGGCGCTGGTCCAACACCCAGGAAAATGTCTTCGTGCTGCTGGCGATGGATCGCTACTTCAACACCTACGAGGCGGTCGACCCTGACTTTGTGGCACGTCTGTGGCTGGGCGAGGAGTCCGTGGCCGAACATACCCACCAAGGACGCACTACAGAGACCCAGCAGACTGTGGTGCCGATGGAGTGGCTGCTTCAACAGCCGGAGACGCAGGAACTCGTCATCGACAAAGAGGGATCTGGCCGGCTCTACTACCGGCTGGGGCTGCGCTATGCCCCGACCGACCTTGACCTTGACCCGCTCGACCGCGGCTTTGTCGTTGCCCGCACCTACGAGGCGGTGGATGACCCTGCCGACGTCGTGCGCGACGAGGAGGGCACCTGGCAGATCGCAGCCGGTGCGCGCGTGCGGGTGCGGCTGACCCTGGTGGCGGTCAACCGCCGCTACCATGTTGCGCTGGTTGATCGCCTGCCTGCTGGGTTGGAGATTCTCAACCCGGGGCTGGCAGTCTCCGAACCGGTGCCTGCGGACCCCAGCGTCGGCAGCCGCTCCTGGTGGTGGGGCCCGTGGTACGACCATCAAAACCTGCGCGACGCCGGCGCCGAGGCGTTCACCCCCTTGCTCTGGGATGGCGTCTACGAATACAGCTATGTGGCCCGTGCCACGACGCCGGGCAGCTATGTCGTGCCGCCGGCTCGGGCGGAAGAGATGTATGCCCCTGAGCTCTTCGGACGCAGCGCCAGCGATCGGGTGGTCGTCCAGTAGTCGTCTGCCTGGCTGGCCCCAGAGGGAGCCAGCCAGGTTTCAGCCCATCCACACAACAAAAGGCAGATTGGCATGAACCCGGTTGACATCATCACCCAAAAGCGTGACGGCGGCGTGCTTTCGCGCCAGGAGATTGAATTTTTTGTCCGCGGCGTCACTGACGGCACCATCCCCGACTACCAGGCTGCAGCCTGGCTGATGGCGGTCTACTTCTGCGGGATGAGTGACCAGGAGACCACCGACCTGACCCTGGCGATGGCAGCCTCGGGCGAGCAGCTGTCGCTGCACGACACCCTGCCTGGTGCGGTCATCGTCGACAAACATTCCTCTGGCGGGGTCGGCGACAAAACGACGCTGGCCGTGGGGCCCATCGTGGCAGCCTGTGGTCTGCCGGTCGGCAAGATGAGTGGTCGCGGGCTGAGCTTTTCGGGCGGCACCATCGACAAACTGGAAAGCATCTCGGGATGGACCGCCGAGCTCACAGACGCACACTTTCGCCGCCAGCTGGGGGAGATCGGGCTGGTGATTGCGGCCCAGACCGCCAATCTGGCGCCAGCAGACAAAATTCTTTACGCGCTGCGCGATGTCACCGGCACCGTGCCCAGCCTGCCTTTGATCGCGGCCAGCATCATGAGCAAAAAACTGGCGGCCGGGGCCGACGCCATCGTGTTGGATGTCAAATGTGGCCGTGGCTCCTTTATGGAGACGTTGGCTGCAGCCCAGGCGCTTGCCCGCCGCATGGTGGCCATCGGCCAGCTGGCGGGCCGCCGCGTCACCGCGCTGATCACCCAGATGGAACAGCCCCTTGGGCTGGCGGTCGGCAACGCGCTGGAGGTGCAAGAGGCGATTGCTACCCTGCATGGCCAGGGGCCAGCAGATTTTCAGGAGCTGGTCGAACAGGTCGCAGGGGAGATGCTGCTGATCGCCGGTGCAGCGCCCGACCTCGCCAGCGCGCTTCGCCAGGTGCGTGCCTCGATCGCCGACGGCCGCGCGTTGGCCAAACTGCGTGCGCTGGTTGCCGCACAGGGGGGGGATGCCACACAGGTCGACCATCCTGAACGTCTGCCGACAGCCCCGGTGCGCCGGGTGCTCCCTGCACCAGCCGACGGCTTTGTCCACGCCATCGACGCCCGCACCGTCGGGCTGGTCACTGTTGGGCTGGGTGGCGGGCGTCTGCGCAAAGAAGATCGCATTGACCCGGCGGTCGGGGTGCTCCTCGCTGCCAAAATCGGGGTCCGGGTCAAAGCCGGAGAAGCGCTCTGTACCGTCCATGCTGCGAATGAGGCTGCCGCTGCCCAGGCAGCGGAGCGCCTGCTGGCCGCCTACGTGATCGCCGACGCGCCGGCCCTCGCGCCGGCCATTGTGCTGGACCGCATCACGGAGCCGGGCCACGGCCCGTTGTAACCGAGGCGCCGGATCGAAGTGTCGCACTCGCCGTACGCCCTGGGTTTTGGTGTCCGGCAGGCCTGCAGCGCTCACCAATCTGTCTGGCTGCGCTCCTGCACGATCTTATGGTAAAAAGTGACCGTCTGGTTTGCGATCTGTCGCCAGCTGTACCGCTCGACGACATCCTGGCGTGCCTGGCGGCGGCGGCGGTCAGCAGCGACCGGGTCGGAGAAGAGCTGCTCCACCGCCCAGACGATGCTCAAGGGGTCGTTGGGCAGGACGGTCAGCCCGTTTTCCAGATGGCGCACCACCTCCGCCAGCCCTCCGACGCTGGAGACAATCACGCTGGCACCCGCAGCCATCGCCTCCAACGCCACAATTCCAAAAGGCTCGTAGAGGCTGGGAAAGATCGCTGCATCTACCAGGGTGTAGAGACAATCGCGCTCTTCGTCGCTGATGTAGCCCAGAAAATCGATCGAGCGCTCGACGTTAAGCTCGTAGGCCAGCGGCCAGTAGCGCTCGCCATTTTTGCCGGCCACCAGCAGCCGTGTCTGCGGGTAGGTGGCCAGCAGACGCGGCATTGCCCGGATCAAAACATGCAGGCCTTTTTCGTAGACGATCCGCCCGACGTACAGCAGCAGATGCTCGCCTTGGGGCGCGTAGCGCTGCCGCAGCGCCGCCCGTTTCTCTTCGGCGCATCGCTCCGCCCCGTCCAGATCGATGCCGTTGGGAATCACCACGATCTTGTCGGCGGGCAGGCCGAAGTAATTTTGCAGTTCCTGGCGCATGAAGTCGCTGCAGGCAATCACACGCCAGGCCTCAAAGCTGCACCGCCACTCCATCCGGTCGATCTGCGCGCTGGTTTCGCTGGGCAGATGTCCCTGGTGGCGTCCTCGTTCGGTCGCATGGATCGTGGTGACCAGCGGCACCTTCCAGCGGTGTTTGAGCACGATGCCCACCTTGGCCACCAGCCAGTCGTGGATATGGATCAGGCCGTAGGCGTGGCACTGGGCGAGCTGCTCGGCACGTTCGATCAGGCTCTGGTTGCTGGCCACAACGCTGTTGTAGTGGTCGAGCGGGTCGAGTGGGGGGGCATCCACACGGTAGACAGTCAAAAAAGGCGAACAGACCTCTTCGTACAGCCCCCCTGCGTACCGGGTGGTGAGCACATCGACCGACAGCCGTCCTTCCAGCGCAGGAAGTCCGCTCAGCACCGGCACCAGTTCTGCCACATGTTTTCCCATCCCTCCAACGACATAGGGGGGGTATTCCCACGAGATCAACAGCACACGCATATGGCTCAGCCGACAACTCCTTTCGGACCAGAGAGGTTCATGGGGTATAGCTGTGGCTGACCCCGCCACGAATTTCAAAATAGGCAGCGCGCCAGCGGGTCGGCAGTTCGGTTCCCCCCAGACGCGCCAGCGCTGACTGGGTTGCCTGGTAGACCAGCGGCGCGCCGGACAAGGCAGCCACATCCGGAGAGCGGCGATCGACCCAGGTCAGCCAATAGAGCGGCTGGCTACCAGTCAGCCGCTCGGCCAGCACAGGGTCTCCTCCCGCTGGCCCCAGCCAAAAACGGGGCCCCGTCCGGTCGGCTGGCAGACGGTTCACAAAGGTGGCCGCCTCTGCCGCGTCCCCCAGCCAGAAGATGGCCTCGCGGCCGGTCCAGGTGGTCGGAGAGACCGTCTGGCTCTCCCAAAAGAGGGTAGGGAGGCCGGTCGCGGCATGCCACTCTGCCTCCCCCCAATCTGGCCAGCCCCGCCGCTCTCCAGCCAGATAGAGTGTCTGGACCCCTTGTCGGCGCACCGCCGTTCCCAGCGCCTCGGCCAGCGCGCCAGCCCACTGTTCGCTGTCCAGCGGGTCGACGAAGCCCAGCTCTGGGTCGACCGCGTAGGGGGTCACCCAGAGAATGCGGGGATCCTGCAGCACCGCGGCGCTGGCGTCTGCCAGTGCTGGCGTGAGCGGGCCGACCACGGCTTGCAGCTGCGGATCCACCAACAGCTTCTGTGCCGAACGCCGGGCACGGGCCGGGTCGGCGCTGTCATCCAGCGCCAGCGGGAGGAAGCTCCCCCCACTTTCGGAGATCGCCTGTCGCATGGCGGAGAGGGCACTGTAGCCGGTGCGCCGGTACAGCCCTTCGAACGGAGCCAGCAGCCCGATTTTGGCGATCGGCTGCGAATCTGTGCACGAGGTGCTTGCGCTCAGCAGCACGAGCAGAGAGGCGAGCCAGCAGCCCCGGCGCAGCCAGCAGCCCCACTGGCTGCGCCGGGCTGGCTGCTCAGGGATTGTAGCCATAGGTTTGCAAGTTTTGTTGCTGTTCAGACAAGGTTTGTACAAAAACGTGCCGTCCGTCGTCGCCGGTTGCGACGAAGAAGCAGTAGCCGGTCTGGGCCGGGTCGCGTGTGGCTTCGATGGCGCTCAGGCCGGGGTTGGCGATCGGGGCTGGGGGGAGGCCGGGGAAGAGGTAGGTGTTGTAGGGGCTTTGGACAAACTGGTACTCTTCGATCGACTGGGGTTTCCACCACCAGTTGCCCACGCCTCCCCGTGCGTACTGGACGGTAGGGTCGGCCTGCAGATAGGGGCCGCCGACATCGGCGCATTTGTTGTTGAGTCGGTTGATGTAGACGCCGGCGATGATGGCCCGTTCGTCGGCCTGCACGGCCTCGCGTTCGACGATGCTGGCCAGTGTGATCAGGTCGCGACCGCTCAGCCCACTGCCCCCTCCGGTCAGCCCTTTGGTGCCGACCCGTTGTTCGAAGTTGTCCAGGAAGGGGCGCAGGACCTGTTCTGGGGTGGCTGCCAGCACGGGCAGCCGGTAGGTATCTGGGAAGAGAAAGCCTTCGAGGGTGGCGTCGGCTGGCAGGTTCTGCAAAAATTCGTAGCGTTCGAAGAGGGTGAGGGCTCGCGGGCTGCGCACGGCTGCCAGGAAGCGGTCTCCTTCGATGACATTGGCGGCGGAGAGTCGTTCGGCGATCTCCTCGGCGCGCATCCCTTCGGGGATCGTCACGAGCGCTTCTTCGAAGAGGGCGTTTTGCAGCGCCTCGGCGATCTCGGGCATGGTCATGGTATCGGCCAGCATGAAGTTACCGGCCTCGATGTTGCGTTCCATGCCGGTCACGCGCAGGTAGAGGTTGAACAGGCTGGCGTCGGTGATGAAGCCATCGTCGGCCAGTCTGGCGGCAATAAAACGGGCTGCTTCGCCGGGGGTCACTGTGAAGGGGCGCGGGCGGGGGTTGGTGCCGGCTGGGAGGGTCAGTTCGTCTTCGCGCAGGCGCAGGTTGAAGGCCAGGATCTGTTTTTCGATGCTGTCGGGGTCGAGCGAAAATTGGTTGGCGGTGGGGTCGATCAGCCCTGCTGTGCTCTGCGGGGCAGCGAGCAGCTGTTCGCTCAGGTGGGCCGAGCTGACGATCCAGCTGCCGGCCAGCGTGCCCAGGACGAGGAGCAGGACCCCTGCCTTGAGCAGGGTCCAGAGCAGGGCGGTGCCTTGCAGCGGGGAGCGGGTACGGGTCGCTTTCTCTGGGGGGCGTCGGCGAAATATCGGACGGTCGATCGGCATGGGGTTGTGGGTTCCTTGTTGTTAAACCGACCCGATCTGCCCGTAGTCGGTTCTGCCGTGCTCCGTGGGCAGTTTCTGGGTATCGAGATAGCTTTGCAGGATCACGGCGGCGGCGCGCGCATCGTCTGCGGTTCGCTGGCTCCGGGCTGGCTGGGGGGCCCGGGCCATGTAGCTGCTCAGCCGTTCATCCCAGAAGAGGATGGGGGGAGGAGCCATTTTCTGGTGCAGGGCCTGGTGCAGCCGCCTTGCCCATCTGCGCACGATCTGGGCCTGGGTTCCCTCGCTGCCGTCCATGTTGAGGGGCAGCCCGCAGAGGATGGCCTGCACCTCTTCTTGTTGTACCAGCCTGGCCAGCAGAGCAAAATCTTCTTGGCGGCTTTTTCTGGAGAGGACGGTCAGCGGGCGGGCTGCGAGCTGAAGTGGGTCGCAGACGGCGACCCCGATGCGTGCCAGGCCGACGTCGAGCGCCATCAATTTGCCAGGGATGGCTGGGCGGCCGGTCTGGGGCGGGTCACTGTGCATAGTTGACGCGGACCTGAATCCGGCTGGTCAGGCTGGGCAGGACCCCCTTCCAGGCGGGGTCCAGGTAAATTTCTGGGGTTCCTTCGATCAGCCAGCGTTCCTGGATGGTGCGTTCGGCCTCGGCGGGGGGGAGTCCGGCCACTGCCTGGCGGAGTTCATCCGGGTCGATCGGGGTTGTGTAGTCGGCGGCCACGGTCAGGGTGAAGGCGACCGTGCTGCCAGTGACCTGGCTCTGCGGCTGTCGCTGGGCGCGCACGCTGTCCAACACAAGTCGGCCGCGTTCTGGGACCAGCGTTTGGAGCTGTTGGAGGATGAGCTCGGTCGACTGTTGTTCGTTGACGGCGAGCCCCTGGACCAGCACCCGGAGCGAGCCGGTGAGCTGCTGGGCCACTTCGTCGCTGTACTGGTCAAAGGATTGGGCCAGGATGAAGGTCTGCACGGATTCTGTCGGCAGCCATTCGCCGGGCTGCAGCTGGCTGCGCAGGGTGTCGTACGCTTTGGCTTCGGCGGCCTGCAGCAAGCTGGCGACCAGCTGTTCCCGGTCCTGCTGGGAGACCACTGCGACCAGTTCGGCGCCGCCGCCGTAGGTGGCGGTCGGGTTGTTGACCCGGAGGCGGAAGCCGAGCGCGCCGACGACGTTGTTGATTGTATTGGCGCGCACGTTGCCGGCGGTCCCAGCGTCGACCGCCTCGACTGCCACGCTGACCCGCTGGCCAGCTCCGCCTTCGACCTTGACCTCGCTTTGGGTGCGAAATTCGACGGGTGTGCCCGAGCTGGTGCCCACCAGGGTATTGGCCGGGATCGTCGCTGCCGTTGCGCTGATGTTGGTGAAGACCACCTCCCCCTGTGCTCGGCTGGTCGCCTTTTGTGAGCTTCCACTGGTGGAGACAGCGCCCTGTTCGTTTAGTTCGGCTTTGAGCAGCCGGGCCGGCAATATCCCCTCTGTGCGGTCGACTTCTGTCTGGCCGACGACAGCGATGACCGGCAGGTCGGTCTGGAGGGGCAGCCGCCCTGGGGTCAGAAAAATGGTGGCAGCGGGCAGCACGTAGTAGGTGAACGCCCCCAGCACGCCCAGGGCCAGCAGCGCCATCAGCAGGTTGCCGGCCAGCCGCAGCCCGGGGGAGGGGGGGCGGCGGTAGGCGTTCTCGCTTTGGATGCGGCGCTGGCGTGCCTGGCGCTGGGTGGGCAGACGGCGCTGGGCGACCAAATCCTGGCGGCGCCAGGGGGGCGGTTCGGGCAGCCCGGCCTCGGGGGCGCGCGGGTCGATCAGCGGCAGCAGCGGCTCCATCCGCCAGCGGCTGTGGTTGGCCTCTTCTGGCCGGTCGAAGACCGGCACGCCGATCTGGCCGGCGGCTGCGCGCGTGGCGGGCTCCGACGTCACCAGCGCGATTTCGCTGTGCTGGATCTGTGCCTGTCGTTGGAGCAGGCGCAGGCGCGCGGGGTTGTTCAGCTCCAGCCATCCTTCGGGCAGGACCAGCGCAATGCGGCGCTGGGGCCACTGTCCCACTGTCCGGCGGACTGCCTCGAAGCTTGCTTCCGATGCGACCCGATAAAATTCAGTCATGTGATTGTCTGGTGGGCGTCTCCTGATTTGACGTTCTGGTGGACCCAGCGCACGACGCTTTGCAGCGCAGCTTCGAGCTGGTCGCTGTTGCGGCCGCCGGCCTGGGCCAGTGTCGGGCGCCCGCCGCCGCCGCCGCCCATCAGCTTTGCGGCCTCGCGCACAATCTGGCCTGCGTGCATGCCACGGCTGACCAGATCTTCGGTCACCGCAGCCACAATCAGCGGTTTTTCGTCCAACAGAGCGCCGACGGCCACGACACTGCTTCCCAGCTTGTCGCGGAACCAGTCTGTCATCTGGCGCAGTGTTTCCGTATCGGGGGCTTCCACCCGGACGGAGAGCACAGCGAAGCCTCCTATCTGTTCGGCTTTGTCCAGCAAGGCGTGCGCCTCGTGCCGGGCCAGCTTCTGGCGCAGCTGCGCCAGCTCCTTCTGCAACGTCTGTTGATGGGTGAGCAGTTCCTGCACAGCTGCTACGGCTGTGGCTGGCTTGCTGTGGGTCAGTTCGGCAATGGTCGCCAGCGAAGTCAGCCGTTCTGCCACCCACCGCTCGGCTGCCCGGCCAGTCACCACCTCGATGCGGCGTACGCCTGCGGCAACGCTGCCCTCGGCAACCACCCGGAAGGAACCGATCTCGGCGGTGCTTTCCACGTGGGTGCCGCCGCACAGTTCGGCGCTGATCCCTTCTTCCTCTCCAAACGAGACGACCCGCACCTCGTTGCCATACTTCTCGGTGAACAGGGCGGTGACCCCCTCACGGATTGCCTGTGTGTAGGTTGTCCAGCGGGTATGGACCGGGTAGTTCTGCAGAAGAATGGCATTGGCGCGGCCTTCGATTGCGGCGATATCGGCGTCGCTGAGGGGCTGGCCATGGGTGAAATCGAAGCGTAGCCGTTCTGGGGAGACCTGAGAGCCCGCCTGGTGGACATGGCTGCCCAGCCGTTCGCGCAGCGCTGCATGCAGCACATGGGTTCCGGTGTGGTTGCGCATGATGTCCCAGCGCCGTTCGGTGTCGATCGCTGCTGTAGCCGGGTCGCCGGTGTGGACGGTACCGGCCACCACGGTGCCTAGATGCAGCAGCAGACCTGGCACAGGGCGCCACATTTCGGTCACCTGCACCGTCCAGACCGGTTCGTCCAGATTGGTCGGCCAGTAATAGAGCTCGCCCGTGTCGCTGAGCTGGCCGCCGGATTCGACATAAAAAACAGTTTCGGGCAGCAAAAGGGCGACGCTCTGGCCGGGGTTGGCTGCTGCTGTCGGCTGGCCTTCGACAAAAAGGGCGGCCACGGTGCTGTCGACCTCGGCCAGGTTGTCGTAGATGCGTGAGCGAACGCCGCCGGGGTCGATTACCCCCTGCTCCTGCAATTTGCGGAAGGTTTCGGCGTAGAGTGTGACATCCTGGCCGTTCTTTTCGACGGCGGTTGCGCGGCTTTTTTCCTTTTGTTCGGCCAGCGCTGCCTGGAAGCCTGCCTCGTCGATCGTCAGCCCGTTGTCCTGTGCGATGTCGCGTGTCAGGTCGACCGGGAAGCCGTAGGTATCCCACAGAAAAAAGGCTTCCTGGCCCAGAATTTGTGTCCGCTGCTCGGCCTGCATCTGTGCCATCAGGTCGTCGAGAAGGTGCAGCCCATTGGCCAGTGTGCGGTGAAAACGCTCCTCCTCGTCTGTGATCGACTGCAGGATATAGTCGCGTTTGGGGAGCAGATCCTGGTAGTGCTCTCCCATCGCCTCGATCACCGTGTCGGCGATCGAGGCCAGAAAGGGTCGGTCGAAGCCGAGGAGTTTGCCAAACCGTGCTGCGCGGCGCAGGATCATGCGCAGGACATATTGGCGGCCTTCGTTGCCGGGCAGGACCCCGTCTCCGATCAGGAAGGTACAGGAGCGCACGTGGTCTGCGATCGCCCGATAGCGGAAGAGGTGTGTCTGGCGTTCTGCGTCGCTGTGGCTGGCCAGCTGCTGGATGCGTGCCAGGATCGGGACAAATGCGTCGGTGTCGTAGTTGTTGTCTTTGCCCTGCAGGATGCTGGCGAGCCGTTCCAGGCCGGCGCCGGTGTCGACGCTGGGGGCTGGCAGCGGCAGCAGCTGGCCATCTGGGCGGGCATCGTATTGCATGAAGACCAGGTTCCAGATTTCCAGGTATTCGTCGTCTTTGTTGACGCCGCCTGGCTGTTGGTGGGCCAGGTCGCCCCAGTAGTAATGGATTTCGGAACAGGGGCCGCACGGGCCGGTCTCCCCCATCGACCACCAGTTGTCTTTCTTGCCGAAACGGAGCACGCGTGTGGGGTCAGCCCCTCGCTCTATCCACAGCCGTTCGGCGTCGCTGTCTTCTGTGTAGACGGTGAACCACAGCCGCTCCAGGGGCAGGCCCAGTTTTTCGACCAGCAGCTGCCAGGCGAAGTGGATGGCGTCCGCTTTGAAGTAGTCGCCGAAGGAAAAGTTGCCCAGCATCTCAAAAAAGGTATGGTGGCGCGGGCTGGGGCCGACGTTTTCGAGGTCGTTGTGTTTGCCGCTGACCCGCATGCATTTTTGTGCGGTCGTGGCCCGCTTGTAGCTGCGCTGTTCGATGCCCAGGAATGCATCTTTGAACTGGTTCATCCCGGCGTTGGTCAGCAGCAGGGTCGGGTCATTTTCTGGCACCAGGCTGCTGCTGGCCACCACTTCATGCCCCTGGGCGCGGAAGTAGTCCAGAAAAAACTGGCGGATTTCGCTGGTCTTCAGTGGTTGCATCGCCGTCCATCCTGTCTGTTTGTGCCTTTGGCTGCCGCTCCAATATCCTTGTGATTGTAGGGCAAAGGGGGAAGGGCTGTCAAAATAGGGGGATTCCAGGCCAACAGTTTCTGTTGGTTTTTTGACAGCCCGGTTTGTTGGGTGGCAGTGCAAGGATGGGGCTGTTGGCCTTCAGGGGCGAGCCGGCCGCACGAACCGGCCAGTTCCCGGCTCGGCCACGATCTGCCCCTCCTGGTAGACGATCACCCCGTTGACGATCGTGGTCCGCACTGCGCCGCGCTGCCGGCGTCCATGATAGAGGCGGTCGATCGCGCGTGCCTGGGTCAACCAGCGGCTGCTGTCGACGCTGCCTGTCGGGCGCGGGTCGTAGACCACCAGGTCGGCGATGCTGCCTGGCTGCACGGTGCCCCGTTCCGGGTAGAGATGGAACAGGCGGGCGGGCTGGCTGGTGAGCAGCCGGAGTGCGCTTTTCAGTGGGAGGCGTCCATCCAGCGCTTCGGTCAAGACCCCGGGCAGCAACGCTTCTACGCCTGGGGAGCCGATCGCGCCTTGCCAGATGTTGGGGAGGCCCCGTTCTTTTTCTGCCAGTGTGAAGGGGCTGTGGTCGGTGGTAATGGCGGCCAGCGATCCGTCCAACAGCCCTGCCCACAGCGCGTCCTGGTCTTCTCTGCTGCGCAGCGGCGGTTTGATCATGGCAAAGGGGCCATGTCGATCCATATCTGCTGCGGTGAAGAACAGATAATGTGGGCAGGTCTCGCCGGTCATTGGCAGGCCGGCGGCTTGTCCTTGTTGCAGCTGGCGGAGCGCTGCCGCGCAGGAGACGTGGGCGATGTGCACGTGTGTGCCCAGGTCGGCGCACATGGCGGCCAGCTCGGCGACGCTCAGCGCTTCGACGACTGGGGGGCGGCTGGCCACGAAGCCGGCCGGGTCGATGCGTCCGGCGCTTTTGATCCGTCCTTCAAAGAGTTGGATCAGCTGTTCGTTTTCGGCATGGCAGGAGACCAGTCGGCCGGTTTCGCCCACCAGTTCCAGTGCCCGGTAGATTTCGTCTGCCCGGTCGATGCACAGCCCCAGAAATTCTTCTTCGCGTCCTTTGGGCAGGGCGTGGGTGAAGATTTTGAAGCCGCAGGCGCCGGCATCTGCCATGGCCAGCACCTGGTCGCGGTCGAGCCGGCCGGGTGCGCCGTAGAGGCCAAAGTTGACGTAGCTCTGCTGTTCTCCCAGCGCTTTGCGGTTTTCCAGCACCTCGGCGGTCGCGCAGCAAGGTACGCTGATCGGCATTTCCAGCACGGTGGTCACGCCGCCTGCTGCCGCTGCCCGGGTTTCGGTGGGGAAGGTGCCGCGTGCCGGGTGGCCTGGTGCGCGCACATGAAAGTGGATGTCGATGATGCCCGGCAGCACGAAACAGCCTTCGACCTCCAGTGTTTTTCGGGCTGCCGGCAGTGCCCCAGGCTGGGCGATCGCTGCAATCCGGTCGTGCTCGACCCCCACATCTGCCAGGAATTCGCCCTGTTCTGTCAACAGGGTTCCGCCTCGGATAGCCAGGTCTAACATAAAGGTCAACCTCTCAACAAAATTTCTTCCACGAACTGGACAAGGATGGCATGGGTAGCCGCCAGCTCGGCCACCTCCACATATTCGTCGGTAGCATGGGCCACCTCGTAGGTTCCTGGGCCGAAGACGACCATTCCGTCGCGTGCCACGCTGACCAGGTGTTTGGCGTCGCTGCCGGGCAGGTAGCCGACTGGTTCTGCCGGGGTGCCGGTGACGTCGGCACAGACCTGGATGAAGCGCTGGAGAAAGGGGCTGTTCATGTCGGCTTGGAACCAGTTGCTGACCAGAAAATGGTCTGCCCGGTAGGTGCGTTCGGGGTCGGAGGCCTGTTGGCGGGCGACCAGCGCCTGCACTTCGGCGATCACGGCTTGAGGGTCTTCGCCGGGCAGCGTGCGGCGGTCCACCCAGACCGTGCAGGCGTCGGCCACGACATTGGCGCTGACTCCGCCTTTGATCACCCCGACGTTGATGCTGGGCGGTCCCAGCAGGGGGTGGTGTCGTCTTTCCAGCTCTTCGCGCTGGTATCGTTCCAGCTCCAGGATCAGGTGGGCCATGCCGTTGATGGCGTTGCGCCCGCGCCAGGGGTCGGTGGCGTGGGCTGTGCGTCCTTCGACGTGCAGGGCGGCCCGCAGCACGCCTTTGTGGGCGATGGCGGCCCGGTTCTGGGTCTGTTCGCCGACCACCACAAAACTGCAAGCTGGAATCAGCCCTTGGTCCACCAGCCAGCGGGTGCCCAGCTGGCCGCCCACCTCCTCGTCGGCCGCGCAGACAACGACCAGCCGGCCTTGCAGCCGCTCTGCCTGTGCGGCGATCCGGGCTGCGGTGGCCAGCATCGCGGCCAACGGGGCCTTGTCGTCGACGCTGCCCAGCCCATAGAGTCGGCCGTCGGCCTCGGTGCCGGCGAAGGGGGCGAAGTGCCACCGGGCATTCTGGCCGAGCGGGACCGTATCGATGTGGGCGTGCAGCAGCAGGGCCGGTTCTGCGGCTGGGTCACCGAGCACGGCGACCACGCTCCAGGCGCGCTCGTCGGGCGCGGCAAGGGTCGTCACAAAGCCAGCCTGGCGCAGATACGCTGCGCAGAACTCGGCGATTGCCCGACACTCGCCGGGGGGATTGGGGGAAGGAATTTGGACCAGCTGCTGCAACAGCGCCACGACAGCGTTTTCAGATGGCATCATAGGGTTCTCGGGTCAAGACCGGGCCGGAAGCAGATCGGTCACAGTCTGTTCGACCACGCCGAAGAAACAACACCACTGGCCGGCCAGCACGGACGGCCGTGAGCGCAGACCGAAGACGACGCCCTCGCGTGGGGCGACCAGCTCGGCCAGCACGTCGCCGTACAGGTCGTAGAGGGTTCCCAGCAGCGTTCCTTGGGCGATCGGGCGCTCGAAGGGCAACTCCGGGTTGCCCACGAAGAGGCCGGTGGCCGGAGCCAGCAGTGCGATCTGGTATCCCTGCTGCCATGCCGGCGCATAAGAGGGCTGGCCTGCAATCATTTTGTAGTGGCGCAGGACATTCAAATAGCTGGCGGCCAGGTCCTCGGCGACGACATGGAAATCGCGCGTCAGGGACCGGCAGTTGCCCCCCAGTTCCACGGTGATTCCAGCCTTGCCCAGCGAGCCCATCATCGAGCTGGGGTTGCCCCCTCCTACCGGGCTGCGGAAGACCAGGGGCCACTGTGGGCCCATGGCGGCCGCCAGCTCCAGGCTGGCAGGGTTGTCTGAGGCAAAGATCATGTGGGCCAGGTAGGAGTGCTCGCCCCCCGAGTGGACGGCAATCTGCAGGTCGCAGCTTGCCTGCATCGCCTGCCAGTGGGCGTAGGCGATGCGTTCGGTCGGGTAGCCGTCCGCTTTGCCGGGGTAGATGCGGTTCATGTCGTAGCTGAAGGTGTCGAGCGGGTCGCCGCGCGTGCCGGCGGTGAAGGCGTTCACATTCATGGCGGGCACGGCCACCACCGTGCCTGCCAGCTGCTGCGGGTCCAGCTGTTTGAGGGCCAGAAAGATCGAAAAAGCACCTTCCGGTTCGTCGCCGTGGGTGGCGCCGTTGATCCAGAGGCAGGGGCCTGCCTCGCTGCCGTTGACAACGAGGAGGGGGATGGCCTGGGGGCGCCCGGCCATGTCGTTGCCGACCTCGAGGACGCCCCGCTGGATTTCTCCTGGCCGGGCCGTCACGTTGCCGATCGTCACTGTCTTGTTCATGGTTTGATCCCTTCGGTTCTGTGGCGGGTCAGCACGCCCGCCATCCGCTCCAACGCCAGATCCAGCAATTCGTCGGGCTGCAGCACGCTGATGCGCAGCCAGTCCACCCATTTTTCGCCGAAGGCTGTGCCCGGGAAAATCAGGACATGCCCTTCTTTGAGGAGCAGGTAGGAGAGCTCGAAGGCGGGGATCCCGCTGGAGATGGCGTTGGTGTAGACAAAGAAGGCGCCTTGGGGTTCGCTGTAGGTGAATCCCAAGGCGCGCAGCCCCTGTTTCATCCGTTCCAAGCGGCGCTGGTAGGTAGCCCGGTATTCGGCGACGATCTCCTGCGGGCCGGTCGCTGCCGCCAGCGCTGCATACTGGCTGACCGCCGAGATCGGGCCGGTGGTCGCTGCCTTGACCGCTGTCAGCCGCTCGATAAAGTCAGCGGGTCCGGCCACATAGCCGACCCGCCAGCCTGTCATCGCGTAGGTTTTGGAGAAGCCTCCCAGGGTGATTGTGCGTTCGAACATGCCAGGCAGGCTGGCCATGCTCAGCTGCTGTGCCGGTGCATAGATATATTTTTCATAGATTTCGTCGCTGATCACAGCCAGGTTGTGGCGCTGGGCGATCGCGGCGATCGCCCGCACGCTGGCCGGGCTGACCACCCCCGAGGTCGGGTTGCTTGGCGAGATGATCAAAATCGCCTTGGTTTTGGGGGTGATGGCGGCTTCGACCTCGGCAGGGCGCAGGTCAAAGTTATCTTCCGGGTAGGTGGGCACCAGCACCATCCGTGCACCTGCCTGGTGGATCGCCTCGTCATAGCTGGTGTAGCGTGGGTCGGGCACCAGGATTTCGTCGCCGGGGTCGAGCAGCGTCTGCATGATCAAGTAGAGTGCTTCCTGGCCGCCGTCGGTGATCAAGATCTCTTCCGGGCGAGCTGGGATGCCGTTTTGTGCGTGCAGGTTGGCGGCCACGGCCTGGCGCAGGTCGGCCAGGCCGGCGACCGGCATCATTCTGTCGGCTCGCCCGTCGCGCACGGCCGCCTGTGCAGCGGCGATCACATGCGCCGGGGTGTTCAGGTCCGGGTCTCCCCGCCCCAGGGTGATCGCATCGGGGATCTGGGCTGCCAGCTCCATCAAGGCATAGCGCAACCGGGTGCCATCTGCGGCGACCGCTCGCAGCTCCTCGGGGGTGACAATTTGGCCGGGTGTGTGGTGGAGGGTCATTGGGTCAGGCTCCTTTGTACGCGTGCAGGCCGCGATCCAGGGCGGCCAGGGCGTTGGCCCGCTCTTCCAGCGGGACGGCGATGCGCACAGTTCCGGGGTTGCCCAGCGCAGCGCCGTCCCTGACCAGCAGGCCAGCGCTGCGGCAGGCGGCTGTCAGGCGGGCGCTGTCCACCCCTTGGGCCACCACAAAGGCCAGGCTGTCGGGTCTGTGGCAGGCCACGCTGTGCCGTTTGAGCAGCGCCAGCAGGGCGGCCTGCCCGACGGCATAGGAGTCTTCGTCCGAATCGCTGCCCTGCACGGCGGCCAGCGCTGCATACTGGCTGGCCGCCGCTGTGCAGATGGTGATCGTCTGTTTGAGGTCGCGCACGGGGGGGAAGATCTCTTTGCCTCCCGCCACCCAGCTGACCTGCCAGGCTGCCAGTCCGGGCACTGCGGCAAAGCTGCCGATCGTCAGCGTGCGTTCGGCCATGCCGGGCAGTGTGGCCAGCCGCACGAAGGCCACGTCGGGGCGCACAGGGCCCACGCTTTCGTCGGCGACCACGGCCAGGTTGGCGGAGACGGCCCAGGCCGCCAGCTTCTGTAAGAGCGCTGGCGGAGCCACTTCTCCGGTGACCGGGCTGGGGTTGCTCACGATCAGCAGCCCCCCCTGGGCCGCAGGCAGCTCGGCCAGGGGGTCAAAGGGATGAATCGTCGCGCCGGCAAAGTCGACCGCTGGCCGGTAGAGCGCTGGGACCGGTGTCGGCAGATAGACTGTTCGGCCAGGGGCCAGGGCACGCACCGCCACATAGCGTGCCTCTGCTACGCTGCCGCAGATGGTCACCTGACTTTCGTCGATGGCCAGCTGGCCGGCCACCGCCCGGCAGAGCGGGGCGATCCCGGGGCGTCGTGTGTAGTGGTCGCACTGGTGGCGCTCCATTGCGGCGGCTGTGGCCTCCCGCACCGCGGCGCTGCTGCTGCCCGCTGGCGCCTCGTCGCTCAGCGCCAGGGTGCTCTCTGCGTCGGCAGCGGGTGCCAACAAGCGGGCTCGCTGCGCCACCTGCTCTCCCAGTCTCGAAGGGGCCATGCTCATACGCCCTGCGGCCGGTCGCCGCCTTCGCCTTCTTTGTAGACCTGCATGAATTCGATCTCGATGCCGCTGACCTCGTCTTGTAGGAAGGCCACCCACCCCTCTGGGTGGATATGGCTGCCGGTCACTTTGCAGGCCGAGCATTCCTTGAGGGTTGCGCCGTGGGCCTGGGCCTCTGCCAGCGCCGCGTCGATATTTTCGACGGCAAAGCAGAGATGGTGCAGCCCTTCGTGTCCGCGCTGGTCGATCCAGCTTGCAAAACGGCCGTCGGCATCCATCGACTGGGTCACCTGGAATTCGATCCCGCCCAGCTCAAAGACTGCAGCCCGGTTGCGGCTTTTGTGGAACTCTTTGACCTGCACCTCGTCGGACACGCCGAGGAGCCGTTTGTAGGCGTCCAGCGAGCGGTCGACATCGCGCACGGCAAAGGTCATGTGTTTGATCTGGGTCACCTTCATGGTTGTTTCTCCCTCTGGACATGGGTTCATTGCATAGGAGCTCGTGCCAGTCGTTCTTGCATCGACTGGACGTACAGGGTTACTTTTTCGGGGGCAAAGGAAAAATCGTACCCTTCGTTTGCCAAGGTGCTGGCGATTGGGCCGGCGTCGAAGCGCAGGCCGGTGTAGCGGTCGGGCGGCTGGGCGGCCAGCCAGACAAAAGCGGGTGCCAGTTCCAGCGCGTCACTCCAGTCGGCGCTGCCGGCGGCCCGTTGCTGGGCCTCCTGGTCGCGGCTGACCGAGGTGGGTTTGATGCGCCGGCCAGGGCCCATCGTGTTGACTGCGATCTGGTGGGGTCTGGCCTCCAGCGCCAGGGCCTGGGTAAAGCCTTCCAGTCCATGTTTGGCTGTGCAGTAGGCGACTTCGTCGACAAAGCCGCGCACGCTGGCCCCGCTGGCGATTGCGATGCAATGGCCGTGCTGTTGGCGCACCATGTGGGGCCAGACGGCCCAGACGCCGTGGTAGACCCCTGTCAAGTTGACATCGATCATCTTGCGCCAGAAGGCTGGGGTATGGGCCTCGAAGGGGGCCAACGGCAAAATGGCGGCGTTGCTGACCAGGATATCGACCCGTCCCCAGCGTTCGACGATCCTGGCGGCACTCTCTTGCATGGCGGCAGCATCGCACACATCGGTCAGCAGTGCCAGTGTTGTGCTGCTGGAGCGATCGACAGCGGCGTCGATCTCGTCGGCGGTGGCGGCCAGTTCGTCGGCGTTGACATCGGTGATGCAGACGTGGGCTCCGGCCTGGGCCAGCCCGCGCGCGATGGCTGCGCCAAAGCCCCGCCCAGCCCCGGTCACCCAAGCCACCTGGTTTTCCAACCGCCGTGGGATCATGGGGTCAGCCGATCTGCAGCAGCGATTGGAGGTTGGCCTGGGGGACGACCAGGGGCTGGAGTGCTGGGCTTTTGCTGGTCATCAGCACTGCGATCCCAGGTCCATAGCCGCTGCGGAAGCTGCCTCCCTGGCAGACCACCCCGATCGTTGTGGCCCCGCGCAGGTAGCCATGGCCGTAGCGGCTGTCCCAGTCAGAGACGGCGACCAGGTCGCCAAAACGCAGATCGCCCAGCCCGGCCTTTTCAAACAGGTTGGGGTCGGAGGTCTGCAGGTTGAGGGCTCCGTTTTCGCTGCCCAGCCCGGCGCCGGCGCCGGCCAGCACGCTGGGCACCACGCCTTTGACCGGCACGATCAGCGAGCCGTCGCTGCCGACGTCGGGGTTGAGTGCGTCCAGCAAGGTGGGGGAGCAGCTTTTGAACTGGATGTCGGGGAATTCGGCCAGCTGCAGGCCGACGCCATGTGCCTGCACCTGAATTTTGTCGCCTGGCGCCATTTTTTCCAGTGCCGCCTCGTCGAAGTGGCAGATCACATGTTCGGCAAAACGTCCGCTTTTGCCGGTCACGAGACCGGTGGCGCCGGCGGCGGCGCCGCTGACCACACGGGCTCGGTTGCCCAGACAGGCAAAGACACCGAGTGCAACGTTGGCCCCGCCGCTGGCTTTGATCGAGACTCCTGGCTGGATCAGCTCTGCCGCCCAGCCCAAGGCACGGTCTCCCAGCCGGACATTGTAGACGATGCCGCCAAAGGCTGGCAGGAGCAGCGGCTCGCCTGTGGCCGAGACCAGATAGGGGCTGGCCGGCAGCCCGGGCATGGCTGGGTTGGCGATCTCCCCCAGCACCGAAATTTTTACCAGTTGAGACAGGTTTGTGGTCAACATAGTGGCCTTTTCCCCTCAGCGAATTCCAAAAAAATGGGCGAGATTGGCGGTGGGGTCGATGACGGGCTCGATCGAGCCGTCGACGCAGGCCAGCAGATCCTGGCAGCCTGGTCCATGCCCGGTCATCACCGAATCGCCGTGCATGATCAGCCCGATCGAGATGCCGCCGGGCAGGTAGCCACGTCCGTAGCGGTGGTCGGTGTCCATCACCGCCACCAGGTCGCCCAGCCGCAGCTGGTCGGCGCCGTACTCGGCCAGCGCTGCGCGGTCGCCGGTCATCAGATCCTGGTCGACAAATTCCGGGGTCAATTCGGCGCCGCTGCCCATGATGTGGGCGGGCAGGCAGGCCACGACCGGCACCTGCAGCTTGCCAGAGGGGGAAGGGCGCAGCCCCCACCGTGCGAGCAAGGTGGGGCCCGCTTTTTTGACCAGCACCCCGGGGAAATCCAGCAGTTGCAAACCGCGCCCGGCCGTTTTGATGACGATGCGGTCGCCGACCGACAACAAATCGAGCACCTCTGGCGCAAAATCGACCAGCAGCCGGGCATGCTCGCCTGTGACGATGCCGCGGGCGCCGCTGGCGGGGCCGCTGGCCACAAAGGCTTCGTTGCCCACACAGGTCAAATAGTGCATGGCGTGGTCGACATCCGAGTCTGGGTGGGCGATCGAGACCCCAGGCTCGACATGGTCGCCCGCCCAGCCGTAGGCGGGGTCGCCCACGCGAGCGTTGTAGACGATCCCTGCCATCCCGATCAGCACCCGTCCGATTCCTTCGGTGTCGGGCCGATAGGGGGAGCGGTCCAGCGTGGGGGCGCTGATGAAGCCGGAGACCGCCAAGGTCACAATCTCATTTTGATTGGTGCGTACCATTGTTCTTTCTCCCTGGCAGATCTGCTCAAAGCACCCGGTGGGCCAGCGCGTCGCCCCGGGCGAAACGCTGGACATTGGCCAGCACATCCCCCATCTGCCGGTCGCGTGCGCCGCCCGAGCCGCCGCCGATGTGCGGGGTCAAAATCACATTGTCGCACAGCAGCAGCGGGTGGTCGTAGGGGATTGGCTCGTACACAAAGACATCCAGCCCAGCCCCGGCGATCTGTCGGTTTTGGAGGGCAGCGACCAGCGCCTCCTCGTCGACCACGCCGCCCCGGCAGATGTTGACGAGGTAGGCGCTGGGTTTCATCAGCGCCAGCTCGCGGGCGGCGATCATCTTTTCGGTCTCTGGGGTCAGCGGTGTCGCCAGCAGCACAAAGTCGGCGCTGCGCAGCAGCGTCTCTTTGTCGGCATAGGTGACGCCCTCGGCCGCTTCGAGCGATTCGGGCAGCCGCGTGCGTTTGTGGTAGATCACCGACATGCCAAAGGCACGGGCCCGCCGTGCCGTTTCGGTGCCGATTTCGCCGAAGCCGAGCACGCCCAGCGTATGTCCGGTCACCTCGAAAAGGGCTGGGAGCTGCATCCATTGAAACTTGTGGCGGCGTTGTTCGGTGCGGATCGGCTCGACGCCCAAGGTGCGGTAGGCGCCGCTCACGGTGTCGGCGTGGCCGCGCACCAGCTTTTTGCTCAGCGCCAGGATCAGGGTCATCGCCAGCTCGGCCACGGCGATGCAGCCGTGCAGGGGCATGGTGGCGACGGCCACCCCTGCCTGGCGGGCGGCCGCCAGGTCGATGCCGTCTGGCCGGCTGCCGTAGCGCTGGATCAGTTTGAGGCGGGGAGCGGCAGCGATCGTGGCGGCGTCGACCGCTCGGTTTTGTGTCACGAGGGCGTCGGCGTCGGCGAGCAGCGCCGCCAGGGCCTGCGGGTCGCTGTCGGCCGGGGCCAGCAGCCGCAGCTCCGGCGCCAGCGGCGCAATCCATTCAAAATCAGCCGCCCCTTTCGGGTCGGCCAGCACGACTGTGAACTGATGCATAGTCCCCCTAGCTTGGTGATGTGAGCGCGGGCGATGCCGCCTCTTCGGTCTCTGCTGGCCAGTTGGCCAGCAGATTGTGCAGCGATTCGGCGATGTGGTCGCTCAGGATCTGCTTGGCCAGCGGCTTGTTGCGCTGGCGCAGCGCGGTGATCAGGGTGGGGTGGCTGCCGACCACCTCGTCCAGAAAGGTGTAGATGCGGTGGCGGGTGCGCAGGCAGCGCCGCATCCCGACTTCGAGCGTCAGCCACAGCTTGTGGGCCAGCTCGTGGTGGGAGTGAGCGATCAGATACTCGTGGAACTGCAGGTCGATCTCGACCAGGCGTACGAGGTCGCCGCTGCGGGCGACTGTCCGCATCTCCTCGACCACTGTGTCGAGAGGGTCGATCTCGGCATCTGTCATGCGGTCGAGGGCGCGGTCGAGGGCCAGCAGTTCGAGGGCGGTGCGGACCGAATAGAGCTCTTCGACATACTGGCGGGTCAGCGGCGTGACGACCACCCCTTTGTAGGGGACGCTTTGCAGCAGGCCTTCCTGTTCTAACTGGCCGAGTGCTTCGCGGATCGGGCCGCGGCTGACCCCCAGCTGTTCGGCGATCTGGGCCTGGTTGAATTCGGCGCCGGGCGGCAGCGTGCCTTCGACGATCAGCTGCCGCAAGATCCCCGTCACATTCTCCTTGAGCGTCCGTGGCTCAATACGCTGAAGGTGTTCTAGAGTGTTCACAAGTCCTCACCAACTGTGCAGCTTTGCACGGTGCTTACTGGGAAGTCGCCAAAAAGGTGATTGACATCGTCTGGAAGGTATGATACGCTTTTTGGGTATATTTGTCAACTGTCAACAGTTGACTTGTTCCGTCCGGAACAGCTGCGCACCAACCGAATCAGACGCCGCCCCCGGCACTCCAGGAGTGCCGGGAGGATCCTACCAGCCATTGGGGCAGATCCCAATTGGGAAGATTCCAATCGGGCAGATCCCAAGGAGACGGATTGCGGTGTCGGCGTCCTGCCTGCTGACGGCAGGATGCCCCTCAGGTGTGGCGCACAGCTCTGACCGGGGCGGCGCTGTCTTGTGGCCTTCGCATCCCCCCTTGCGCAGTCTATTACAGTTTGAACGGGTTGTTTGGATGGGTGCCAAGGAGGCTCAGAAGATGAAGCACAGGATCGTCGGTATCTGGTTGGTTGTTTGGCTTGTCGGGCTGGTCTTGACAGGCTGTGTGGCGGCGCCTGCCGCAGCGCCTGCCGCAGAGGGGGGGGAGCCGCAGCGTGGCGGCATCCTGACCGTTGCCCGCTCTGCGGATGTCAACTTGTGGGATCCCAAGTATACGAACGACAATTATTCTTTGTGGGCTGAGATGCAGATCTACGCCACGTTGATGCAGAATTCGCCGGACGGCCTGCAGCTGAACCCCTGGCTGGCGGAGTCTTACGAATTCAACGAGGACGCCACCGAGGTGACCTTCAAACTGCACGACGACGCCCAGTTCTGCGATGGCAGCCCGATCACGGCCGAGGATGTCAGGTGGTCGCTGGAGCGCAGCCGGGAGCCGGATTCGAACGTGTCGTGGCAGTTTTTCTCCAATCCGGTCATTGAGGTGGTCGACGATTTGACCCTCAAATTCACGCTGGACCGCCCGAACGTGGCCTTTCCCCACTATCTGACCTTGTGGGGCATGTCGGTGCTCTCGAAGAAGCATGCTGAGGCAGTTGGGGTTGAGGCGCTTTCCACGCAGCCGCTGGGTTCTGGCCCCTTCTGTCTGGACCGCTGGGACAAAGGTCAGCTGGTCGTGTTGAAACCCAACCCCGGCTACTGGGGGGAGGACCGCCCGCTGGTCGATGAGGTGCACCTGCGCGTGGTGCAGGACGACAACGCCCGTGTGCTGCAGGTTCAGACCGGCGAAGTGGACATTGCCCTGGACATCCCCTACGCACAGGTCGAGGCATTGAAAGGTGCCCCTGGCGTAGAGGTCTTTGTCGACACGCTCTACGGCACGGCCGCCATCCCGCTCAACCAGCGGACAGTCCCGCAGTTTGCCGACAAAAAGATTCGCCAGGCGATGGCGCATGCGATCGACCGGCAGGCCCTGGTCGACGCTGTGCTGTTGGGCCAGGGGGAGGCGGCCAAATCACCTTTCTACGGGCCAGCCATCCTCTACTGGACCGGCGACTTCGAGATCCCCTACGACCTGGAGAAGGCTCGCCAGCTGATGGCTGAATCCAGCGCTCCCGACGGGTTTGCCACCGAGCTGATCATCACCTCCGGCGACACGATGGCAGCCCAGACCGCTGTCATCCTCAAAGACCAGCTGGCGCAGATCAACATCGACGTCACCATCACGCCGGTAGAAGCGGGCACCTGGTGGGAGATGTGGTCAGGGGGCACCTATCAGATGCTCTACAAGCTGGGCACGAACGACGTGATCGACCCGGCTGAAAACCTGCCCTTTGACTTCTGGTCGCTCGAGGATGGGGGCTCGGACGCAGCGTTCACCGGCTTTTACAACGAACGCATCGTGGAGCTGAGCCAGGCGGCCGAGCGGGAGTTCGACAATGCGAAGCGGGCGGAGCTCTACTACGAGCTGCAGCAGATTGCCATGGACGAGACCCCCCAGCTGTGGCTCTTCCATCCGTCCAACCGTTGGGCGACGCGCGACAACATCGAAGGGTTCTCGGTCTTCCCCACGGGCCTGCATCGTTTCTGGCTGGCGTCGAAGACGCAGTAGGGGTTCGGTTGAGGAAGTCCCCTGCCTGGCTGACCATGGCCAGGCAGGGGCGTGCGAACAGCTGGCGGAGGTCTACCGGCTCCCTGTCTGAGCAGCCTGTCTGAGCAGCCTGTCTGAGCAGCCTGTCTGAGCAGGGAGAGCCCTGGCGGTCGGAGAGAAGTGCTGTGGATATTTGGATATTTCTGCGCAAACGGCTGGCCCACATGCTCCCAGTTTTGTTTGGGATCACGTTGGTGGTGTTTTTGATGGTGCGGTTGATTCCGGGGGATCCGGCGCGCATTCTGTTGGGGACCCATGCCACGCCCGAACGGGTGACGGAGCTGCGTCTGGCGTTGGGGCTCGAGCAACCTCTTTGGCAGCAGTTTTTTGTGTTTGTCGGCAATGTGGTGCGCGGGGATCTGGGCGATTCGCTGGTCTATCGTCGCCCTGTGCTCGAGGTGATTTTGGAGCGGCTGGCGCCGACCCTTTTTTTGATTGGCTATGCGGCGCTTCTTTCGCTGCTGGTGACCCTCCCGTTGGCGTTGTGGGCGGCGCTTCGTCAGAACCGCCTGCCGGACCAGGGGGTGCGTGGCTTTGCCACGTTGACCCTTTCGATGCCCAGCTTCTGGCTGGGGCTCAACCTGTTGATTTTGTTTGCTGTGCGGCTGCGTTGGTTTCCGGTGGCTGGCTACGGCAACGACCTGCGCCAGCATTTCTGGCATCTGTTTTTGCCGGCCCTGACGATCACGCTGGCGTTGGCGCCGATGTTGATTCGGAGCCTGCGCAGCAGCCTGATCGATGTGTTGAAGGCCCCCTATGTGGAGTTTGCCCGTGCCAAGGGGGTCAGCGAGCGGCGTGTTTTGCAGCATCATGTGCTGCGCACCGCGTTGAGTTCGACGGTCACGATTTTGGGGCTCAACCTGGGGTGGCTGATCGGGGGGACTGTCGTCATCGAGACGGTGTTTACGATTGCCGGCATGGGGTCGTTGGTGGTCAGCTCGATCTTTGCCCGTGACTACCCGGTGATCCAGGGGGTGACCTTGCTTTTTGGGGTTCTGGTCGTGTCGATCAACCTGTTGACCGATCTGGTCTATGCCATTTTGGATCCGAGAGTGACCTATGAGTGAGCCATCGACGGCTGTGGTCGGGCGGGTGAACGACTGGGGGCTTCGCTGGCGGGAGGCCCGCTGGCTGCAGCAGCCAGCCTTGCTGGTTGGTGGGGGGCTGTTGCTGGCGATGGTGCTGGCCAGCCTGTTGGCGAAGCAGATCAGCCCCTACGACCCGATTGCCCAGAACCTCTCCAACACGCTGCAGCCTCCCGGCCCGGTGCACTGGTTTGGCACGGACAATTTTGGCCGCGATATTTTTACCCGGGTGCTGCACGCTGTCCAGCTGGATTTGCAGATAGGGGTGCTCAGCGTATTGTTTCCGATGGTGCTGGGGCTGTTTTTGGGGTCGCTGGCCGGTTATCTGGGCGGGTGGGTGGAGACGGTGGTCATGCGGGTCGTCGACGTTTTCACTGCCTTTCCGTTTCTTGTCATGGTGATCGCCATTATTGCGATTTTGGGGCCGGGGCTGACCAGCATGTATGTGGCGTTGACCCTGGCTGGCTGGAGTGCCTATGCGCGGATCGCGCGCGGGGAGATTCTGGTCATCAAGAAGGCTGAGTATGTCCAGGCGGCCCGTGCGCTGGGGTTCAGCAACCTGCGGATCATGTTCCGGCACATTCTTCCCAACATCGTGACGCCGGCCATCATCTTTGCGATGTCGGACATTGTGCTGGTGATTCTTTCGACCACCTCGCTGAGTTTTCTGGGGCTGGGGGTGCAGCCGCCGACCCCGGAGTGGGGCAGCATGATTGCGGAGGGGCGTCCTTTCATCATGACAGCCTGGTGGCTGGTGACGCTGCCGGGGATGGCGATCGTGCTGGTTGGGCTGGGACTCAGTCTGTTGGGGGATGGGCTGGCGGATGTCCTCCGCACCGAGGAGTGAGGGATGGAACCTATTTTGGAAGTGCGCAATCTGACGACGCAGATTCCGACGCGGCGGGGGCTGTTGACGGCTGTCGACGATGTCTCGTTCACGCTCCACAAAGGGGAAATTTTTGGGGTGGTGGGGGAGAGCGGCTCGGGCAAGAGCATGACTTGTCGTTCGCTGTTGCGTCTGCTGCCCTCTTCGGCGCGCACGGTGCAGGGCAGTGCAGTGTATCGGGGGAGCGACCTGCTGCGGCTGCCGCCCAAGGCGTTCAACCAGGTGCGCGGCCGGGAGATCGCCATGATTTTTCAGGATGCCATGGCGGTGCTCAACCCGGTCCATCGGATCGGCGACCAGCTGACCGAGGCGATGCTGGCGCATAGGGTGGTGGCGACCCCGGCGGAGGCCCGGGCGCGTGCGGTCGAGCTCCTGCGCAAGGTGGGGATCCCGGCCCCAGAGCGGCGGCTCCAGGACTATCCGCATCAATTCAGCGGCGGCATGTGCCAGCGTCTGGTGATCGCGATCGCGCTCTCCTGCCAGCCGCAGATCATTTTGGCCGACGAACCGACCACTGCCCTTGATGTCACCATTCAGGATCAGATTTTGAAGCTTTTGATCGGGCTGCAGCATGAGCTGGGGGTCAGCCTGGTGCTGGTCACCCACGACATGGGGGTAGTGGCCCAGAGTTGTCAGCGGGTTGCGGTGATGTATGCGGGCCAGATTGTGGAAATTGCTGACACGGTCTCGCTCTTCACCGCCCCGAAACATCCGTACACGCGCGGGCTGCTCGCCTGTGTGCCGCAACTTGCCGCCGACGGTGAGGTGCTGCCGCTGGCCCCGATCCCTGGATCGCCCCCGGATCTGGTGCACCCGCCGGCGGGCTGCCGTTTTCATCCTCGCTGCCCGCTTGCCAGCGAGGAGTGCCGCCACGGCACCTTTCCTTTGCAGCAGGTCGGGCAGCAGCATGTCAGTGCCTGTATCAAACACGAAGAGCTGGGGCCGTTGTCATGAACGATTTGAGAGCTGTGCCGCCGATTTTGGAAGTGAAGGGGCTGTCCAAGCGCTACGTCATGAATGCGGGCTTCTGGCAGCAGCTGACCCGTCGGCCCCCCGATCTCCTGCATGCGGTCGACGATGTGAGCCTGCGGATTGCGCCCGGCGAGATTTTTGGGCTGGTCGGCGAATCCGGCTCTGGCAAGAGCACCCTGGGGCGCTGTCTGCTGCGGCTGGTCGAACCCACTGCCGGGCAGGTGCTCTTCAGGGGGGTAGACATTTTGCAGCTGCCTCGCGCCCAGATGCAGGGCATGCGGCGCAAGCTGCAGATCATCTTCCAGGATCCTTATTCATCGCTGAACCCGCGTATGACAGTCCGGCAGATGCTGGGCGAGGTGTTGGCGGTCCACCGTCTCTGCCCGCCCCATCGGGTCGAGGCCCGTGTTCGGGAGCTTCTCCATCTGGTCGGGCTGCCTGCCGATGCTGTGGACCGCTTTCCCCGCCACTTCAGCGGCGGCCAGCGTCAGCGGATCGGCATTGCCCGGGCATTGGCGATGGAGCCGGAGTTTATTGTGGCGGACGAGCCGGTCTCTGCGGTCGATGTCTCGATCCAGGCGCAGGTCTTGAACCTGCTGATCGACCTCAAAGCCCAGCTGGGGTTGACGATGCTCTTCATCGCCCACGATCTCAGTGTGGTCCAGCATATCAGCACGCGGGTCGGGGTGATGTACATGGGCAAGCTGGTCGAGATGGCGCCGCGGCGTCTGCTCTTCAGCCAGCCGCGCCACCCTTACACCCAGGGGCTGCTGCTGGCTGCCCCCCAGCCTGACCCTTTTCATCACAGCACGCGAGTGGCGTTGGAGGGGGAACCCCCTTCTCCGCTGCACCCTCCTGCTGGCTGTCGTTTCCACACCCGCTGTCCCCTGGCCAGCGATCGTTGTCGTCAGGCTCCCCCGCCGCTGCAAGAGATCGGGGAAGGGCACTGGGTTGCCTGCCACCACCACGACCTGGCTGTGTGGCCACCGCCCGCGGCGACACCCTGGGCAGCGTGAGCCCGAACTTGCGCGGCGTCTTCAGGCTGTTGTAGTTTGTTGTTGCAATGGATCATCGTTATCAGAGGAGAACCAGCATGGCGCACGACCCTTACTACGATCTGATTTCCCTGCCCCCAGAACCGCCGTTCGACCCCACGCGCACGGCGCTGCTGACAATCGACCTGCAGTATCTGGATGCCCATCCGAGCGGCTGGATGGGGCGGCTGGCCCGCAACCAAGGCCGGCCCGACCATCTCCAGGAGCGTTTTGAGTTTATCCAGGAGATCCTGCCCAATGTGCGTCGTCTGCAGGAGGGCTGTCGTGCCGGGGGGGTGGAGGTCATTCATATCCGTGTCGCCTACCTTACCCGCAACGGTCGGGACGGCCGCCGTGCGCTGGCCGCAGATCTGGCCAATGTCACCCCCATCGAGCCGCGCGACGACGACTTTTTGGAAGAGGTCGCCCCGGTCGGCGACGAAATTGTGGTCGACAAGACCAGTGCCGGCACCTTCAACTCCACGGCCATCGACCAGATTCTGCGCAACATGAACATCGACCGGCTCTGGGTGACCGGGATCGTGACAGAGGGCTGCGTCGAGATGACGGCTCGCGACGCAGCAGATCGGGGCTTTCTGGTGACGCTGGTCAGCGACGGCTGTGCCTCTTCCACCCATGTGGCCCACGAAGACGCGCTGCAGCGCATGGGGGATGGGGGGCTCATCAAGGTGCGTACGGTCGACGAATTGCTGGCGCAGCTGGTTGCAGTGCCAGCCTGAGCCCTTCCCTTTTGTAGAGATCTTTCTGTAGATACCTTCCCCTGGGGGGCCACCCCAGGGGATCCTGGAGGAGCAAACATGGCTCAGCAGTGGCTGCAAAGCGGGCGGCTTGAGGGGACACCCTGATGAACGAAGCGGCGTCCTTCTCTTCTCCCCGGCTCTCGCGCAAAATTCAGGCACTGCAAGGCAGCGCCGAGACCACCTTTACGCGCATGGTCCGTCTGGCCGGCCAGACCCCCAATCTGATTTCGCTGGGGCGGGGTGACCCTGATGTGGCGACCCCGCCCCATATTGTGGCGGCTGCGGTCCAGGCGCTGCAAACCCACCATGTCAACTACACCCCTCCCCCTGGCCTGCCCGCCCTGCGCGAGGCGATCGCCGAGAAGCTGGCCCGCGAAAACGGCCTGCACTATGCGCCGCTCAGCGAAGTCCTGGTGACCTGCGGCGCCCAGGAAGCCATCTCTGTCATCATGCAGAGTCTGTTGGACCCTGGCGACGAGGTGTTGCTGCCCGATCCATTCTACACAGCCTATGAAATGGCGGTCGGGCTGGCCCACGGCAAGGTTGTCCCGGTGCCGACGTATGCCGAACAAAATTTTGAAGTGCTGCCCGCCGAGATCGAAGCGCGGATCACGCCCCGCTCGCGCCTGCTTGTGCTGGTCTCTCCCAGCAACCCGACGGGGGGGGTGATCTCCCTACCCGTGCAGGAGGCGATCGCCCGCATTGCACTCCGGCACAATCTGTTGGTGCTGTCGGACGAACTCTATGAGAAGGTGATCTTTGAGGGGGCGCTGGCCCCCAGCATTGCCCGCCTGCCTGGCATGCGCGAACGAACATTGGTTGTCAACGGGTTTTCCAAAACCTACTGCATGACCGGTTTTCGGGTGGGGTATCTGGCGGGGCCGGCCCCGTTGGTGGCCGCGCTGCAAGAACCCCATCATATTTTGACGATCTGTGCGCCGGTTGCCAGCCAGCAGGCAGCCCTGGCTGCGCTGCGCGGCGACCAGGGCTGCGTCGACGAAATTATCGGCATCTTTGCCCGGCGTCGGCAGGCGCTGCTCACCAGCTTGCGCCAGGCTGGCATTCCCTTTCCCCACCCGGCAGGGGCCTTTTTTGCCTTTGCCGATGTCCGGGCTGCGGGGATTTCTGCGGCCGCCTTTGCGGAGGCTGTGCTGCAGCAGGCTGGTGTGCTGGTCTTTCCTGGCACGCAGTACGGGCGCTGTGGGGAAGGGTTTCTGCGCATCTCGTATCTGGCGGAGATCCCAGAGATCGAGCGGGCGGTGGAGCGGATCGGTGGGCTCTATCGCCAGTGGGTCCAGCAGCGGCAGTGATTTTTGTGGAGAGGTGGGCGTTGTGGTCTTTGACTATCTAAAACAACAGCAGGCGCGTCTGGTCGAGGATCTGTGCCAGCTGCTGCGCCAGCCCAGCGTGGCTGTCCAGAACCTGGGTATGGCGGAATGTGCCACTTTGCTCTGGCAGCAGATGGCCGATTTTGGGATGGCGCCCCAGCTGTTGCCGACGGAGGGGTTTCCGGTGTTGTACAGCCGCATCCCAGGCGTCTCTGACTACACCTTGTTGATCTACGGCCACTACGATGTTCAGCCGGTCGACGACGAATGGAAATTTGCGCCGTGGGGGGCAGAGATCGACAACGGGCGGATCTATGGCCGTGGGGCTGTCGACGACAAAGGGGCTGTCATGGCGGCGCTGCAGGGGGTGCGCGCGTATCTGGCGACCGGAACCCCTCTGCCGGTCTCCGTCATCTTTTTGATCGAAGGCGAAGAGGAGATCGGCAGCCCACATCTGGCTGCGTTTCTCCGGAGCCACCGTGACCTGTTGCAGGCAGATGCCCTGATCAATTTCGACGACAATGTCTGGCCCGACGGGCGGCCGCGTGTGGTGACCGGTGTTGGGGGGGGGGCGCTGGTTCGTATTGAAGCCCGGCGCCCGCGCGAATTTCATGGGATGATGGCACCGCTGATCGAAAATGCGCTCTGGCGGCTGCAGAGCGCGCTGGCGACGTTGCGCGCCCCGGATGGCCGGGTTACGATCGACCATTTTGCAGACGACGTTCGCCCGCCGACTGCGGAAGAGCTGGCTGCGCTGCGCTCACTTCCCTGGGACGGCGCCCAGCTTTTGCAGGATTCAGGGCAGCCCCATTTTGTCGGGGGGGCCAGCGGCCTGGATGCGCTGACCCGTCTTTACCTGATGCCGACCTGCAATCTGACGGGCTGGGAAGGGGGCTATGTGCGCCCGATGCGCAAGAGCGTCGTCCCCCATTTTGCTGCCGCCGAACTGGATTTTCGGACGGTCCCCGATCAGCGCGGTGAGCGCATTGTCCAGCTGTTGCAGGAACACCTGGCCCGTCGCGGGTTCACCGATCTCGGGGTAGAACTGTTGGTCGAGACCGACTGGTTTCGCTGTGACCCCAACAACCCGGCTGCCCAGGCACTGGGCAACGCCATCCGCAGCACCTTTGGGGTAGAACCGGCGCGCCAGCCGACCTATCCGGGCTTTGGCCCGGAACCTCTCTTCGCCCAGTGGCTCGACATCCAGGAACAGGCCTACAGCGGCTTTGGCCCGACCGAAGATCGCCTGCATGCCCCTGACGAATACATTCGGATCGAGGAATATGTGAATGGGGCCGCCTGTGTGGCGGCGCTGCTGGCTGAATACCCCAAAGTCAAAGCCGTGCGTCAACAGCAGAGAGAGAGGAACAGCTGATGCCATCTGTTCAAGAAAAAGATCGCCGCTTTGCCGCCCTGCGCACCCTGATGCGCGCGCAGGGGTATCAAGCTCTGGTGCTGAGCGGCAACGCCGAAGCCACCCAGCGCGGCTACATCCGCTATGTCGCTGACTGGCGGCTGTGGGGTGGGAAGGGGTTTGTCGTGCTGCCGTTGGAGGGGGAGCCGCTGCTGATTTTGGGGGGTGGCTCGCAGTCTTATTGGTCCAAGCGGGTCAGCTGGGTTCCGGCGGTGCGGGCGGCTGGGGACCTGGTGGCCGAAGTGGTGCGTGCCATCGAAGAGCTGGGTCTGGCGGAGGCGACCCTGGGGCTGGTGGGGATGCGTGCTGTGATCTGCTACGGGGATCTGCAGCGTCTGCAGCAGGGGCTGGGCCGTGTGCAGTGGGTCGACGCCACGCCGGAGGTGGACCGGATTATGGCGGTCAAAAGTTCTGAGGAGCTGGCCCTGGCTGCCGAGGGCTATCGGGCGGTCGCGCAGGCGCATGCCACGCTGCGCCAGGTGTTGGCGCCGGGCAAAAGCGAACGGGCCGTCATGGCACAGGCGACCGCGGTCCTGGCCGAGAGGGGCTGTCTGGATGGGATCGCCCACCTGACGTCAGAGGCGAGCCCCTTTTTTCGGCCGCCGACCGAGCGGATGATCGAGCCGGGGGACATTTTGAAGGTGTCGCTGGAGTTTGCCGGCCCCAGCGGCTACTGGGTGGAGCTCTCTGGGGTCTACTCGTTTCGTCCCCCGCCCGACCGTGAAAGGCGCTATTATGCAAGCAGTTTGAAAGCGATCGAGCGGGTCAAGGCGATCTTGCGTCCTGGTGCGACGGGCGGCGATGTGACGCGCGTCATCGAAGAAACCTTCGCCCAGGATGGTTGGAAGGTCACGGGGCGGGGTGTCTGGGACGGCCATCTGATCGGGCTCAACGTGATCGCGCCCCCCTACGGACAGGCGGGGAACAGGGATCTGTTCCAAGAGAACATGCTTTTTAACATCCACCCGGGTCTGCTGGTCGACGACGACCAGTTTGGTCTGTTTGTGCAGGACAACCTGGTGGTGACACCTGCCGGCGGCAGGCCATTGGACAGCTACCGGCACGAGTGGTGTGTGCTGCCCAGTGGCTCTTGCGTCCATTCTGGATAATACAACGGGACACTCAGCGAGAACAAGGAGTCAAACAAGAGCGGCTATGGCCAGAAAAAAATTTGTAGGCATTCAGATCAGCCCGATCAGCTTTATCGACGAGGGGGTCGAGACGGTGCTGGAGACGCTGCAGGAGCGTGCTGGCGTCAACGTGTTGATGATTGGGACCGTCTCGTGGCTGGGGCTCAAGGCCGGGCGCAGCATCTCCTCTGCGCTGGACGGCTGGCCCGACCATGGGGTGCCCGAGCCGCTCACGATGCAAGGAGGCGCCTATTTCAACCCCCACCCAGCCTTCTACACCAACACGTTCATCAAGGACTTCCGGGCGGGCGACGCCATCTTGCAGGGGGTCGATATCCTCGAACAGGTGATTCCAGAGGCCCACCGTCGCGGCATGCGTGTGATGCCCGAGCTGATGGAGCCGCTTTTCAAATATGCCGGCCACGGTTCGACCAACACGGTCTCGATCGCCAATCTGCCCCAGTGTCTGGAGGTGGACCTGTTTGGGCGGCATGGCCAGGAGCCCTGCACCAACCACCTGGACTACCGGCTGTGGTGGCATTCGATGATCGAGGATCAGTGCCGCAGCTATGCGATCGACGGCATCATGTGGTGCAACGAACGACGCAGCCCGCTCGACCAGCTGATCGCCGGGCTGGCGCCCAGCTGCTTTTGTGCCCACTGCCGTCGTGAGGCGCAGGCGCGCGGGATCGACGTGGAGGGGGCGCGCAAGGCCTTTTTGGAGCTTTATGACTTTTTCCAGCGTGCGCGCGCCAACGAAGACTTTGTGGACGGTGCGCTGATCGAGTTTTTGCGTGTGCTGCTGCGCAACCCTGAGATTTTGATCTGGGAGCGCTTCTGGCTGGAGCGCAACAAAGATCTCGACCGCGAGCTGTATGGCCAGGTCAAATGGTGCAACGCCGACCTGGAGTTCGGGCTCAATGTGTGGAACCGCAACCATTTCAACCCGCTGCGCAAGGCCCAGTGGCCATGGCTTGAACAGACCCGCTATGCGGACTGGGTCAAGCCGATCACCTACCAGCACCAGTCGGGCCAGGTCTATGTCAAAGAGATGAGCGACTTTCATCGTTCTCTTCTGCGCGACCTGACCCCCCAGGAGTTTACGCCGATCATGTACAAGCTGCTGGGGCTCAACGAGGCGCCGTGGGATCAGCTGGTCCAGACCGGGATGGACCCAGACACCTATGTCTATGGGCAGTGTGCCGACGCAGTGCGTGGGGTGCAGGGCAAGGTGCCGGTCTACATGGGGATCGGGGTTGACGCCCCTCGGGTGCAGGCAGACCAGGCCGTCTGCACCCCCGACATCGTCTACCGCAGCGTGCTGGCGACCTACCGGGCGGGGGGGCAAGGGGTCATCTTTGCGCCCAACTATGCCAGCATGAAGCTTTCCAACCTGGATGGTGCCCGGCGGGCGCTGCGCGAACTGGGAGTCGAGTAACGATGCGTAGACTGTATCTGGCCGACCCGGCCATTCACCCGGAGCAACTGGCTGCGATTCGTGCTGTGCTGCCTGCTGACTGGCAGCTGAGCGACCTGCCGGACGCTGCCGCAGTTTTTCTGACGGAAAATGGGGCCATCGACGCTGGGATGGTGGCGCGGGCGGGCCATGCGCTCCGGCTGGTGGTGCGGCTCGACACCGGCCATGCCACGCTGCCGGCCGACCTGGCCGTGCCTCTGGTCGACCTGCCCAACACGGCCCTGTTGGGGGTGGCCGAGCATGCGCTGTTGCTGATGATGGCGCTTTCCCGCCAGCTTTTCGGCGTGGTCGCCGCCACCCAGGCCCAGCAGTGGCTTCCCGAACGCAGCGAGCCGATCCTGACCGACCAGCGCCGCTACACCTACAACTGGATCGGTCTGCAGGAGTTCGGGGTGCTCTACCGCAAGACCCTGGGGATCGTCGGGCTTGGGCTGATCGGGGCTGCTGTGGCCCAACGGGCGCGTGCCTTTGGCATGCGGGTGCTCTACACCCAGCGCACCCGGCTGGATCCGGGTCGGGAACAAGAGCTGGGGGTTGGCTGGCAGCCGCTGGACGATCTGCTGGCCCAGAGCGACTTTGTCTCGCTGCACCACCGCTTTCAGGAGGAACCCGGCGGCAACGACAAACAGATCGGGGCCCGCGAGCTGGCTCTGATGAAGCCAACGGCCTATCTGATCAACACAGCGCGCGGGCGATTGGTCGACGAAGAGGCCTTGGCAGCTGCCCTGGCGAACGGCCAGATCGCCGGAGCCGGGTTGGATGTCTTCCGCTACGAGCCGTTGCCGCCCGGCCACCCGTTTTTTGCCCTGGCGGGCCCGCGTTTGATTCTGACCCCCCACGTTGCCGGCGCGCCGATTGCTGAAGCACGCCGGACGATCGCCGACGAACTTGTCGAATTACTTCACGCTCTTTGAAAACTTGTGAGGAACTCCAATGGCTGAGCCACCTGCCTGGCATTACCAGAAAATTACCAAACCCATGTTCGATCTGCCCCCGGTACAGATGATTTTGCGCGGGCGTCTGCTCACCGGCGCCGACCCTGCTGCTGGCGACGCATTGTTCGAGGACGGCTTTGTCGAATTGTCCGGCGGCCGGATTGTCGCCGTCGGGGCGGCCGCCGAACTGGGCAGCCGGCTGGACGAAGCGGTGACAACCGGCGGCACGATTCTGCCCGGCCTGATCAACAGCCATGCCCATCTGGCCTGGGATGGGATCCACGACCTGGCCCGGCAGTCGATGGACGATGCTGCGGAAATCAGCGCCTACAAATGTGCCAGCAACATGCTGATTTCGCTGCGTGCCGGGGTCACCACGGTGCGCGACCTTGGGATGAACAAGAGCAATTTTTTTGCCAAACAGGCGGTGGCCCAGGGCATCTTTCCGGGGCCGCGTCTGTTGATCTGCGGTGAGGCCATCATCCAGACCGGCGGCCATACCTACTGGTGCTGTCGGGAGGCGAGTGGGGCCGACGAAATGCGCCGCGCCGTGCGCGAGCAGGTGCGCGGGGGGGCCGACCTGATCAAGATCATGGCCTGCCACGACACGCTCGAATTCACCGACGCCGAGTTGGAAGCGGTGATCGACGAAAGCCACCGCAACGGGTTGCCGATCACAGCCCATGCCACCTACGACGCCTGCATCGCCCGTGTCGCCGAGTTTGGCGTCGACTGTGTCGAGCACGGCGGCAGCATGAGCGACGCCACGATCCAGCTGCTGCTCGACAAACGGATCCCGATCGTCACGACCTTTGCCCCGCTGGTGATGCAGAGCGTGCCCGAACTGGCCCGCCAGTACGGTGTGCCCGAGTGGAAGATCGCCGAGCGCCAGAAGGCCGTTGCCGACCCCAAGCGGTACCAGGGGCTGGTCAACGCTGCTGCGGCCGGGGTCACGATCGCCTTCGGCACCGACGCCGGCAGCCCGGTCGTCGGCCACAACATCGTGGCGCCCGAATTGGCGTTCATGGTCAAGCTGGGGGTCAAACGGGACAACTACGACGCCATCCGCAGCGCCACCAGCGTGGCTGCCCAGGTCAACCGCCTTGAGGCCAAGGTCGGTCTGCTGGCCCCTGGCAAGCTGGCCGACCTGATCGTGGTGGCTGGCAACCCGCTGCAGGAGTTGGAGGCGCTCAACCGGGTGCAGATGACCTTCCTGGAAGGGAAACGAATGGTATGAGCGGCGCCCCCCTGCTCGGTGCCTTGGCGCACCGTATTGTCGAAGAGGATCTGTCGCTGCGCACGCGCATGCTGGAGATCGCCGCTGGGTTGGACGACGTAATTGCGCTGGGGCGTGGGGATCCAGATTTTCACACCCCCCCCCACATCGTGGCTGCAGCCCACCGTGCGCTGGACGAAAACCAGCACCACTACACCCACCCTGCCGGGCTGCCGGTGTTGCGCGGCGCCATTGCCAGCCACCTGAGCGACGAATTTGGTCTGCGCTACAGCGCAGACGAGATCATTGTCACCGCCGGCGTGCAGGAGTCGATCGTGCTGACCATGCTGGGGCTGGTCAACCCTGGGGATGAGGTACTGATCACCTCCCCACGTTTCACGACCTACGACATGGCGGTCTCGCTCTGCGGCGGGGTGCCGGTGCCGGTGCCGACCTACGAAGAGGATGATTTCGCCCTGATGCCCGCTGCGATCGAAGCGCGCATCACCCCGCGCACCAAAGCCCTGGTGCTGGTGACCCCCAACAACCCGACCGGTGCGGTCACCCCGCCGGCGGTGATTCGCACGATCGCCGACCTGGTGCAGCGCCACAACCTGGTGCTGGTCAGCGACGAGATCTATGCCAAGCTGATCTATCCTGGGTCCGAACATCTTTCGGCGGGTACCCTGCCGGGCATGCGCGAGCGCACGATCACCCTCAACGGCTTTTCCAAAGCCTACGCGATGACTGGCTGGCGGGTCGGCTATCTGGCAGCGCCGCACGAATTCACGCAGCGGCTGGTCGAGCTGCGGCACACGCTCAGCATCAACACCAACACCCCTGCACAGCATGCGGCCCTCGCCGCCCTGACCGGCCCCCAGGAGGCTGTCCAGGCGATGCTGGAGGAATACGCCGAGCGCCGAAGCTATCTGATGCGGGCGCTGAGCGAGCTGGGGTTGAGCTACGGCCACCCGGGCGGCGCCTTCTACATTTACACCAATGTGTCGAGCAGCGGGCTGGCCTCCCCGCGTTTTTGTGAGGAACTGCTGCGCCACGGCCGGGTCATGATCTTTCCGGGCCGCATGTTCGGCGACGAGAGCGACCGGTACGTGCGGATCAGCTATCTGCAGCCGCTGCCCCGTATCGAAGAAGCGATCGAACGGATGCGTCGGTTTCTCCAACGCTGAACCCACCTTTCTGCAACAGGAGGTCCGCGCTGCCCTGGCAGCGCGTGCTTCCTGTTGCAGAGAACTTCGGTAAGAAAAGAGGCTCGTGATGAGTACAGAGTCATTTCGGATTTTGCAGGTCGGGCTGGGCAACCGCGGGCGCATGTGGGGCCAGGTGATCGGCCGCGAGGCAGGGATCGCCGTCAGCGGGGTCGTGGATGTCAACCCGGCGACGGCGGCGGCCTTTGCGGCCGAACACCCGGCTGTGCCGGTCTTTACGGAGTTGGAGGCTGCGCTGGCGGCCACCCAGAGCGATGCCGTGCTGTTGGTCACCCCGCCGGACGGCCATCTGGCGCAGGCGCGCCAGATCTTTGCTGCCGGGTTGCCGCTGCTTGCCGAAAAACCGCTCACCCTGGATCTGGCCGAGGCCGTCACCTTGGTGGATCTGGCCCGCCAGGCTCAGCTGCCGCTGGCGGTCGGGCTCAACTTCCGCTACCTGCCGGTCTCGCGCCGCATCCGAGAGCTGGTGGCCGGAGGCACCCTGGGGGAACCGGGCTTTGGCCAGTTCACCTACCAGCGCAACCGGGATGGCCGCCTGCCCTGGCTGAACAAATACCCGCTGACGATGCGGCACCCCATGATGCTGGAGCAGAGCATCCACCATCTCGACCTGATCCGCTTCTGCTATGCCCGTCCGGTCGAGAGCGTGCTCTGCCGGACCTGGAACCCCCGCTGGAGCCTGTACGCCCACGACAGCAACGTGGCCTGCCTGCTCCAGCTGGCCGGCGGGCTGGAGGTCAACTATCAAGGGACCTGGAGTGGCGGCTGGAATCAGCTGCGTTTTGAGTGGCGCACCGATCTCTCAGAAGGGGTGATCGTCCAGCGCCAGCTGTTTTCCGACCTGGCCGTCGCCCGCACCGACGACACCGAGTTGACCCCGCTGGAACTGGCGGCCTGTGAGCCCTTCTACGACGACTCTGCGGCGCTGCTGCGCTCCTTTGTCGGCCATGTGCGCCACGGGGCTCTGCTGGAGTGTAGCGGCGCCGACCACCTGATCACCCTGGCGCTCTGTTTTGCGGCCATCGAGAGCAGCGAGACCGGCTGTGCCGTCCACCTGCCCGAGTTTTGTGCGCGCCATGGGATCGCGCTGTCGGTATGAAAATTTTGGTTACGGGGGGGCTGGGCTTTGTCGGCATCAACCTTGTGCGCGGGTTGGCCGAGCGCGGGCTGGGGGAGGTCATTGCTGCGGACCTCAGCCTGCCCGGCCCGGTGGAAGAAGCCTTTCTGGAGCCGGTGCGTGCGTGTGTGCGCTGCTGTCCGTTGGACGTGCGGGACCGCGCGGCGCTTGCCGCGCTGCTGACCGACGAAGCGGTCACCCATGTGGTCCATGCGGCTGCGATCACGGTCAGCGGGGAGGCGGAGCGCAGCCAGGCGGCCACCATCGTTGCGGTCAACCTGGAGTCGACCTTGCATCTGTTGGCTGCTGCGCTGCACGCCCCGGCCTTGGAGAAAGTGCTGCTGGTGAGCAGCAGCGGCGTCTACGGCACCCCGGTCGACCTGTGGCGTCCCCAACGCGAGGAGGACCCGCTGGACCTGACCAGCCTGTATGCGCTCACCAAATACAGCGCCGAGCTGTTTGTGGCGCACTACGCTGGGCTGAGCGGCAAAGCGATGGCGGCGGTGCGGCTGCCGGCGGTCTATGGCCCGCAGGAACGCATCCGCGCCAGCCGGCCCCACACCAGCGCGATCCACCAGCTGTTTGTAGCGCTGCGCGCGTCACGGGCGGTGCGTGTGGCCGGGCCGGAGGTAGCCCGCGACTGGACCTACAGCTCTGACATTGCCGCCGGGGTGGCGGCGCTGCTGGCGGCCCCGCGCTGGCGGCAACCTGTCTACAACCTGAGCTGCGGTCGATCCATCTCCTTCGCCGAAGTGGTAGAGACATTTAGAGCCGCTGGGCTTCAGGCCACCTGGGTGGCCGACGCTGGCGAGGCAGAGATTGCCATGCGTCCCCACCAGAACCGGGCACCCCTTGACATCAGCCGGATACGGCAGGAGATCGGGTACGAACCGCTCTTCTCGCTGTCGGACGGGCTGAAAGCGTGGCAGCAGGTCAGCGACCTGGGGGAATTCCTCGATCCGCCAGCCTGGTCAAATTGACAGACAGCCAAACGCGCACTAGAATTCCAAACATTGTTCAGAAATAGAGGCTCTGACAGGGCCTCTGGCCATCTTCAGGAGCTGTCGGGGAAGTGGCTTTCTGGCTGTGCAGTGTGGACGATCGTCGGCCAGACGGTCGAGGTGGACGGCAGCTGCCGTCCGCTGGCGTTTTGAAGGGCTGGCAGGCGTCTGTGTGCACGACACAAACAAAATTTTTGGGAGACAGTGCAATGAATTCGACAAGATGGACACAAGAGGAGATGCCCGGTTTACAGGGCAAAGTGGCGGTTGTGACTGGTGCCAACAGCGGGCTGGGCTTTGAATGCTCGAAAGCATTGGCGGCAAAAGGTGCAACCGTTGTGATGACGGCTCGGAATCTTCAGAAAGGTGAAAATGCTCGCCAGGCACTTTTGCAGGAACAGCCTGCTGCTGCGGTGGATCTCATGGGGCTTGACTTGGGCGATTTGAGTTCTGTCCGGTCTTTTGCCCTTGCCTTCAAGCAGAAGTATGAATTTCTGGACATCCTGCTCAACAACGCAGGTGTGATGGCGATCCCACGCCAGGAGACGCCCGATGGGTTTGAGATGCAGATCGGCGTCAATCATCTGGGCCATTTTGCGTTGACGGGGCTTTTGTTGGATCTGATCGTCAAGAGGCCCAAGGCGCGGATTCACACCGTGAGCAGCAGCGCTCACTACATGGGGGCGATCCACTTTGAAGATCTGATGGGGCGAAAGAAGTACAGCCGCTGGGCTGCCTATGGACAGAGCAAACTGGCCAATGTATTTTTCACATTCGAGCTGCAGAAACGCCTGCGTGCGGCCGGGCGCGATACCCTTGCGAATGTCTCACATCCAGGTTTTGTCATCGGCAACCTGCAGACGAACAGTGTTCAGCAGTCAGGAGCGAGGCTTGAGGCGCTTCTTTATCGTGTCGTCCAGCCTCTCCTGGCCCAGGACGTCCGTATGGGTGTGTTGCCGATCCTCTATGGAACGACAGCTCCAGAGGCCAAAGGGGGGGTCTTCTATGGCCCGCACAAATTCAATCTGCTCGGCTATCCGGCCGAACAAAAAGCAAACAGTGCTGCCAGCGACGACGCTGCCCTGCGACGTTTTTGGGAACTCTCCGAGCAGCTGACCGGGGTCAAGTTCAACTTTTGAGTTTGTAGTGTCACACCGGCAGCCAGGGTGCGGAAAGGGCAAGCAGTCGTTTTTTGAGTCTTGCTCGACTGGACGCGGAAAACATCCGATCTGCTCTGGGGCCGATGGCGACCATTTCAGTGGGATTGTGTTCGGCGACCCATCCGGTGTGCTCTGTCTTCACAGAAGACTTCCTGGTGCAGTGCAGTGTGCAATTCAAGCAGATTTTGAAAGGTGATAGAAACCCATGCAGACGATTTTGGGGGCCAATGGTTCGATTGCCCGTGAACTTTCCAAAGCGCTGGCCGCATCCACCCTGAAGATCCGCCAGGTGAGTCGCAACCCGCGCAAGGTCCATGAAGGTGACGAGACGGTCGTGGCGGATCTGTTGGATGGCCGATCGACTGCGGATGCGGTCTCAGGCAGCGAAGTTGTCTATCTGGTGGCAGGTCTGCAGTACAATACAGCGGTCTGGCAAGACCAGTGGCCTCGTGTCATGCGCAACGTGATTGACGCCTGCAAGCGGCATGGCGCACGCCTTGTCTTTTTCGACAATGTGTACGCCTACGGTCGTGTAGAGGGGCTGATGACGGAGGAGACCCCCTTCAACCCGATCAGCCAGAAAGGTGAAGTCCGTGCAAAGGTTGCGACCCTGTTGCTCGATGAGATACGCAGGGGGAATTTGCAGGCGCTGATTGCCCGTTCGGCTGATTTTTATGGGCCGGGCGACGTGCAGGGGATTCTACAGACTACCGTATTCCAGCGCATCCGGGCTGGAAAACCGCCGCAATGGCTCGGTACTCCGCGGGCACTTCACTCGTTTACCTTTACCCCTGACGCCGGGAGTGCAGTTGCGGTGTTGGGAAATTCAGTGGGGGCATTTGGCCAGAGCTGGCACCTCCCCACCTGTCAGGAACCGCTCACGGGGCAGGCCTTTGTGCGGCTGGCCTGTGAAGCGGCGGGGCAACCTTTCAGGCTGCAGGAGATCCCCGGCTGGATGCGGAAGTTTCTTGGTCTTTTCGTGACGGCGCTGCATGAAAACGAAGAGATGATGTACCAGTTTGAGCACGACTATCGATTTGGCTCCGGCAAGATCGAGTCGGCATACGGGGTGCAGCCGACCGCGTACAAGCAGGGTATCGAGCTTTGTGTGGGTGCTGGAAGGTAGCATTCCGCCGATGAGAACGACAGCGACGCCGCGCAAGCGGCGCTACCAGCGAACCCAGCAGGCAATCCTCGAGGCAGCCAGCGACATTATTCGCAACGAAGGCATCGGTGCGCTTTCGATGCGGTCGCTCGCGGAGCGGATCGATTACAGCCCGGCTGGGCTTTACGAATACTACAGCGGCAAGGAGGAGATTGTCGCTGCGGTCTGCCAGGTTGCATTCGACCAGCTGGCGGCGATGCTGCGCAGCACAGACCCTGCATTGCCGCCCGGCGATTTTTTGCGCGAATGTGGCTTGAATTATGTGCGTTTTGCCACAGAGAACACCGACGCGTTCCTGTTGGCATTCACCTATCTGCCGCTGCATGCCGCCGCTGCGCAGCCAGACACCGACAGCGCGGCGCAGCTGCGTGCCAGCCCCGCCTTCAAGGTGCTGCAAGAGGCTGTGGAACGCTGTGTCGCCGCCGGTCTTTTTCAGGAGCGTCCTGGCTGGGGTGTGTTTGAGATGTCGATGGCCTGCTGGCAGATGGTGCACGGGGTTGCGATGCTGGCGGTCACGGTTCTGCGCCAGCAGCCGGGGCTTGACCTCTCTCGCCGGGCGATTGAGGTGCTGCAGGCGGGCCTTGCCGCACGCTGACGGGTCTGGGCGGCGGGCAGTCTGCGAGGGGCTGGACCTTTGCGGGTCGAGGAGGGCGGCCATGAAAGAAATTTTGATAAAAACAAATCTGGGGCGTATCTGTGTTGCTGTGACTGAAGGCAATGGGTCCCCACCAGTCGTGTATTTGCATGGGATCTTTCTTAACAAGAGTCTCTGGACGAATATCTGTGCCCCAGCGGAAGGACGGAGGCAGATTTTTGTCGATATGCCTGCACACGGGGGCAGTGACAGCGTGGGCTTTGACTGGAGACTGGAGGAGTGTGTGACAATGCTTCTCCTCATCTTGAATGAGTTGGGTCTACAGCAGTGTGTAGCTGTCGGCCATTCCTGGGGGAGCATGACGGCTTTGCGAGCGGCCCTCCAATTTCCGGATCGGTTTCAGGCCCTCGCCCTCTTCAACATGCCCTTTCGAAGAACAAGCGGCTTTCGGCGGATGGGGTTTATCCTGCAAAAACGCATCGCTGCCTTTCCGAAATTTTATGGTGCACAGGCGGCCAGATCGCTTTATACCAGGAGTTTTCTGGAACAGCGCCCCGAACTGGCCAGGCAGATGATAGAGGGGCTTTCAAGACGGTCGCGGGTCGAAATTGCTCGGATCTTGGAGGCTGTTCTTCTTCAACCAGAAGATTCAAGTGCGCTGTTTCAGGAGCTGCGGGTTCCAGCTCTGGCAGTTGTCGGGCAGACCGATTATGTCGGAATCCCTCCGCAGATAGAGAGTGTGACTGTCCCGGGGGGGCACATCAGCCCCCATGAGGCCGAGGTACAGACGCGAGATGCGATCCAGCGTGTTTTGGCCATGGCCTCCCGTTTTTCTCGGCCAGCGCCCTCCCTTTGAAGGGGGTGCGCTGGCCGGACGGTTTGTGCGGGGGCTGCTGGGAAGGCAGCCCCCGCCAGCAGCCTGTTTTTACCTGCGGCTGGCAAACTCCTGGAAAATGGTGGCGGCGAACCGGATCCCCTGGAGGTAGCGTTCGACCGGCATGTTTTCGTTGGGGGCGTGCAGGTTGTTGTCGGGCGCGCCGAAACCGCTGAGCACTGCCGGGTGGGGCAGTGCGGTCATGATCGTGCCTTGGGTGCTCACACCCATCACCAGCGGCGGTTCGCCCCAGATCTGGTGTGCTGCGGCGATCGTGGCCTGGCTGATCGCCTCTGCCACTGCGGTTTTGTAGGGGTTGCCGCGCACGGTGTGGGTCACGATCTCGATGTCGTCGAAGCCGTGGCGTGTCAGGTGGGTGCGCAGTTTTTCCAGTTGGAGCGCTGGCTCCAGGGAGGGCGGGCAGCGGAAGTCGAGCTTGGCGACGGCGCTGCTGGGGACGATCGTTTTCATCCCTTCTCCTGCATAGCCTGCGGACAGCCCGGCGATGTTGCACGAAGCCCCGTAGTGGATGGCTTTGAGCAGATCCAGGTCGTCGGCGTAGGGGAAATCTTGGCGCACCCCCAGCTGCTTCCGCAGCGCCTGGCGGTCGAAGTGGGCCAGCTCGTTGCGCAGCCAGTGGAGGTCGTCGGCGTCGGGGGGGGCCAGGTCGTCGTACCAGCCCTCGACCAGGATGCGCCCATCTGGGGAGAAGATCGTGGCCAGGCAGTGGACGAGCCGCCAGGCAGCCGCCTGCGCCTGCAGCAGCTGGGCGCGGCCGCTCCAGAAGTCGATGCCGTGGCTGGCTGCGCGCAGCTCGACCGCCAGGATCGCCTTGATGCCGAGGTGGATCTCCGGTTTGAACGAAGGGTGGTGCACCCCGCCGTCCAGTCCGATGCTGGCATCGCAGCGGAGCAGATCGGGGTGGTCGGCGGCCCAGGCGGCCAGGTGGGGGCTGCCGACCTCTTCTTCTCCTTCGCAGAAGTGCACCAGGTTGACCGGGGGCCCCCCGCGCACTTCTCGAAAGGCCTGGGCGGCCCGCACAAAGGCCAGGGCCCCGGATTTGTTGTCGGTGGCCCCGCGCGCATAGATCACGCCGTCGCGGAGGGTGGCGCTGAAGGGGGGATCGACCCAGAGCTCCAGCGGTTCAGGTGGCTGGACGTCGTAGTGGCTGTAGCAGAGCAGGGTGCGGGCCCCTGGGGAAGTGGCTGCTTCGGTGGCGTAGACGATCGACGGCGCAGACGGGACAGGTAAAATCTGGGTATGGGTCAGCCCGTCTGCCACCCACAGGTCGCGCAGCAGGTGGGCGCATTCGTCCAGCCCGATGTGCTGGGCGCTGATGCTGGGCTGGCGCAGCAGGGTCTGCAGTTCGGCCACCAGCTCGTCGCGGCGGGCGTCGATCCAGGCAAAAATATCGTTCATGGCAGCGTTCCTGTCTGCAGGTCGGGCGGGGCGAGCTGCCCGTACTCCCACAGGATCGCTGCGGCATAGCGGATGCCTTTGATATAATGTTCCAGGTCGATGCTTTCATCCGGGGCGTGCAGGTTGCAGTCGGGCTGGGCAAAGCCGGTCAGCACGGTTGGCATCCAGACATGTTTGAGGATGGTGCCCTCGGCGCTGACGCCGTTGATGACCGGGGGCGCGCCGAAGACCTGTTCGGCGGCCCGCACGATGGCCTGGCTGATCTCCTCTTTGACGCTGATCTTGTAGGGGGGTTCGGGGGTGCCCCCGCGGATGATCAGCTCGATGTGGCCGAAACCCCGTTCGACCAGATGGCGTCGGAGCTTTTCGATCGCCCGTGTCGGGTCGATCAGCGGGGGCAGCCGCAGGTCGAGTTTGGCGCGGGCTTCATTGGGCACGATGGTCTTGCTGCCGGCTCCTTGGTAGCCGGCTGTCAGCCCGGCGATGTTGCAGGTTGGCTCGTAGGCGCGAGCCCGCAGCGCTTCGACCCCGTCGCGGCCCAGGGCAAACTCTTGGATTCCCCACTCGGCGCGCAGCTTGGAGAGGTCCAGCCGTGCGGCATTGGCCTCCAGCTGATCATATTCTTCCTTGCCGAGTTCCCAAAGCCCCTCGTACCAGCCGTCGACCAGGATTCGCCGCTGGTCGTCCATCAACGTGTTGAGGGCCCGCACCAGATCCCAGGCGGGGGAGGGGAGGAGCGGTGCGTTGAGGCTGTGGATGTCGGCGTTGGCCCCGCGCGCCACCAGTTCCACAAAAAGCACACTCTTGAGGCCGAGGTCGATGTCGGGCACCAGCGAGCTGGGGTCGACGCCGCCGTCCAGGCAGTGCATGGCATCGGCGCGCACCAGTTCCGGGTGGGCTGCTACCAAGGGGCCCAGGTGGATGGAACCGATCTCTTCTTCGCCTTCGGTGAGAAATTTGACCCCGACTGGCAGGTCGCCGCGGGTTTGCAGCCAGGCTTTGGCCCCTTTGATAAAGGCCAGCACGCCCGACTTGTTGTCGGTGGCCCCGCGGCCCCAGAGCCGTCCGCGGTCGATCACGCCGCCGTAGGGGGGGTAGCTCCACTTGTCGACCGGCTCTTCGGGCTGCACGTCGTAGTGGGCGTAGGCCAGCAGGGTTTTGCTGCTGCTGCGGCTGGGCAGGTGGCCGATCACGCAGGGGGGGCCTCCGTCGGTGGGGTAGGCGGTTGCAGGGAGCCCATCGGCGTGCATGAGCTCGACGACCTGCTGGGCACACGCTTCCAGCCCGATGTTCTGGGCACTGACGCTTTTTTGTTGGACCAGCCGCTGCAGATCGGCGATCGCCTCGTCGCGATGGGCTTCGATCCAGTCAAAGGCTGCCTGCAACTCAGGATGTACTGGGCGCATAGGGACGTCTCCTTGGTCAGATAGAAATGATTCGGTCGTCCGGTCCATGGGTGGCCAGATAGCTGCTGAGCCGTTCTGCCCCCTGTGCGGTCACGACCATGCTGTCGATAATCCGGTAGCCGTCGATGCCCGGTCGGTAGATGCCCGGTTCGTTGGAGAAGACCATGCCCGGGCGGGCTGGGGTGTCGTCGCCGGGCGAAAGCCAGGGGGCCTCGTGCCCCTCGACCCCCATGCCGTGGCCGATGCGGTGGCGGATGAACTCGCCGTAGCCGGCGTCGCGCAGGCTGGCCCAGGCTGCCTCGTTGACTGCGCTGCAGGGGACGCCGGGCTGGAGCGCTGCCAGTGCCGCTGCGTCGCATGCCCAGGTTGCCTCCAGGCAGCGCCGCTGCTCTGCGGTCGGTTCGCCGACCACGAAGGTGCAGCCACTCTCGGCGTGGTAGCCCCCTACCTTGACCCCGATTCCGACGATCAGGGTGTCGCCGGGCTGGATGGCGACCGGCCCTGGCTGGCCGTGGGGCAGGGCCCCGCGCGGGCCAGCATGGGCGGTCAGGGCGACAGCTCCCCGGTAAAAATTGACCAGATCGGCCAGCTCGCGCTTCATCCGGGCCGTCGTCTCGGCCTGCACAAGCTGCACGACATCCAGCTCGGTGATCCCGCGGCGCAGCCCGTCGGCAACTGCCTGGCGTGCGATCTCCAGCCCGGCGTCGGCGTAGGCGGCCGCCACCCGGGTCAGCTCAATTTCGGCAGCGGTCTTGACAAAACGGAGCCGACTGACCGTGCTGTCCAAGCGCAGCCCTGTTTTGGCTGCGGCCATGGCCTGGAAGGTGTTGTAGCTGGCGGCGTCGACCCCGATGCGGCCACCCGCCAGCTGGCCCACCATCCAGACCTCGGCGGGGATCTCGCCCGGATACTCGAGGTACCAACGGATCTCCTCGATCCAGCTCTCCTGGGCATTTTCTTTTTCCAGAAAGGGGACCAGCAGGATCGGTGCGCCGTCGGCTGGCAGGTAGAGGCCGAGCGGGCGTTCGTTGGGGATGTGAAAAAAGCCGGTCGCCCACATCAGGTTGGCTGGGTTGAGCACCAACAGCCCATCCAGCCCGGCTTCTCCGGCTGCGCGCTGCAGCTGGGCGACACGGGCACGATAAAAGTCGGTGCCAAGATAGACAGAACGGGTCGGCGGCGGTGTCATGGCTGAACCTTTGTGCTGCGGCCAGCCGCAACCTGGGCTGGCTCGATGTGGATGGATGTAGGGGAGAGCAGCTGGATCGTCGCTGTGGCCGCTCCTGCGCGTGGGCAGGCGACGTGCACGGTCAGGGAGAGCGGCAGCTCTTCTGGCACTTCGACCACCCATTCCAGCGGCTGGGCACTGGCGGGCCAGTCATAGAAACGCGAATAGGCTGTGTGGCGCTGCAGCCGGCCGGCCAGGTGGCCCAGATCCAGGCGGGGGAGGCCCTGGACGAAGCGCAGCGGGGCCGGGCTGGTCAGCTCGGCCACCACAGGGGGAGCGGCCCGCATCGCAACCGCCTGGGCGCTCAGAGAGGTCGGCAGGAAGCCAGGGTTGTCTGCCACGGCGCGGATTTGCCAGAGTCTTCCCCCCAGCGGGGTGGCGGTACAGTCGCGCAGCCGCAGCTGCGGGGCACAGGCTGCATGGCGCAGGGTGAACCGGCAATTGGCCTGCGCCATCTCCTCCAGGTAGCGAGCCGGGGGGGGATTGCGGAAGGTCAACATACGTCTCCAGCCGCCGATCTCCACCGGCCCCAGCTGGGGGTGGTCGAAGGGGGTCCAGGGCATAAAGCCCTCCCCGCCGAGGGCTTCGTCCTGCCAGTGCAACAACTTGAGCCAATCCTGCTCGGCAAAATTGCGCAGCGGGTAGAAATCCTCACGTTCGATCCCGGCCGCCCGGAAGACATCCCAGAGCTCGGTGCTGAAGGTGGGGATGCCCAGGGCGCCGAAGCTCCAGTCGATCGACGAACCGTACCGTTTCAGGCTTTTGTCGGGGGTAAAATCTTCGAAGACCGAGATCAACGGATAGCCGGTCTCGGCGACGCCCAGGTCTCCGATCGACTGGTAGAGCAATTTGTCCTCGCCCAAAAAATGGGAGTCGGGGAAGGTGAGCCAGGGGCGGAGGATCACGCCGCTGTGGCTGTGGTAGCACTGCATTCCGGCAATGTTGGGGTGATCCAGGATCCAGCGCACGACGGCGGCGACCTCGGGCTCGCTCAGTGGGTGTTCGCCTGAACCGTACTGCTGGCTTTCGGGCACCCAGTTGGAGGGGTAATTGCGGTTGAGGTTGCCGTCCTGGGGGCGCGGGAGAGCGAAATCTCCCCCCTGCCAGTCGACCAGCCGTCCTTCGGGGAGCAGGCGGTAGTAGACCCCGCCGGTTTCATCGGGCGGGCGTGGGAGCAGGAGGCGTGGGTCGAGGGTGCTGGCCTTCCATTCGCCGGCGTCGTCGCGGATGCGCATGTCGAGGATCAGGCCGTTGCCGTCGAGGTCAGCGTAGTGGAGGCCGGGGCCAGACTGCTCTTCGCCGGGCAAAAAGCGGCCGTTGCCGATCCATTCGTAGAAGGGGAGCTGTTGGACGAACTCGGCGCCGTCGGGGTTGACGCGCGGCACGATGTAGAAGATCTGTTCGTCGAGCAGGCGGGTGACCAGGGGGTCGTGGCCGTAGTCGCGCAGCAATGTAACGGCGGTGTAGAGGGCCACCGAGGTGCCGCAGATCTCTTCGGCGTGGATATTGGCGTCGATGTAGAAAGCGGGTTTGCTTGTTTCGTCGCCGGTGGTCCAGTTGCTGATTTCGAGCAGCCAGAGAGTGCGTTGGCGGTGGCTCTGGCCGATGGCGTGCAGGCGGACGAACTCTGGCCAGGCGGCTGCCAGGTCGTGCACCACTTCGGTCAGCTGGTCGTAGGTCAGGTAGTGTGTGAAGGAGAGATGGCGGATGGGTGGGCGCATAGGGATTGGGTGATTGACAAGGCGGGTGAGCTGACGATAATTGCCAACTGTCAACAGTTGACAAACTGTGTAAGTGATTATATTATAGAGAACGGAGACTGTCAAAGTAGAAGAGAAAGCTTCTGATGCGTGCTGTGCGCAGAAGAGTTTCTTCTCCAAACTTGGCGTTTTTACCAGCCTTATCACTATTTTCCCAGGAGGAACTGCTTATGAGAAAGTCAATTCGGGCAGGATGGATCAGCGCAGCCCTGCTGCTGATTCTGCTGGTCAGCAGTGCCTGCACTGCAGTGCCAGCGGCAGCGCCGGCTGCCAGCGAAGCCGCCGCTGAGGAGAGCAGCGCCGAGCCGGCACGGCTGGTGGTGGCGCAGTCGGTGGATGTGCAGGGGTTGGAGCCGTCGAATGTCAACTCGCGGGCCGAATCCAACATCTTCCAGCACATGTACGCCACCCTTTTTGAGATCACAGCCAGCGGCGCCATCGTCCCCTATCTGGCCGAGTCCTACACGGTCTCAGAATCGGGCATGGAGATGACCTTCAAGCTGCGCGAGGGGTTGACCTGCCATGACGGCGAGCCGCTGACCGCAGAGGATGTGGTCTACACCTTCCAGCGGGCGGCCGACGATGCCAATGGCTTCACCGGCAACACGGCTGGCTTTGTGCTTGACGCCATCCAGTACCAGGATGCACGGGCCGAGAGCGATCTGGAAGTGACGATCGTGATGGGGCGCTATTCTTCCCCGGCGTTGGGGTTGATCTCCGAGGCCTACATTCACTGCATGGATTCCTACTCGGCGATGAGCTTGGAGGATGCTGCGGCGAACCCGATCGGCTCGGGCCCCTATCGTTTTGTCGAGTGGGTCAAGGACGACTACGTGCTGCTGGAGAAGACGCCGGACTTCACGCTGCGTGAGGTGGCCTACGACGAAATCCAGTGGAAGGTGATCCCGGAGGCGTCTACCCGGACTGCGGAGCTGATTGCGGGCAACGTGGACATCATCACCAATGTGCCGCCGGACCAGCATGAGGCGATCAACAACTCGGGCAATGCGGGGGTGACCGGGGTGGCCGGCACCCGGCGCATGTACGTTGGCTTCAACCAGCGTGCGATGTTTGATGACAGCGAGGGGGGACGGGCGATCAAGGATACGGCGGTGCGTGTGGCGCTGCAGTATGCGGTGGACGTGCCGACGATCTGCAAGACGCTGCTGGCTTTCGAGTGCGAGCGGGCGTCGAGCATGGTCAACCCGCCCAACAACAACACCAACCTGGTGGCCTACCCCTACGACCCGGCCAAGGCGGAGGAGCTGTTGGATGCGGCTGGCTACCCGCGCAAAGAGGATGGCACCCGTTTTGACATCACCTTCATGGCAGGTCGGGGCCGGTATCTGAACGATGTGGCGGTGGTGCAGGCGATCGCCCAGTACCTGACCGATGTGGGGCTGAACGTTGACCTGCAGGTAATGGACTGGGGTTCCGAGTTTGTGCCGGCGCTGCGCGCCCACGAGGTCGGCCCGCTCTATTTTGTGGGGACGGGGGGTGGCACCTGGAGTGCTGTCTACGACATGTCTGACCTCTCGGCGCCGACGGCAGCGACCAACTACACCGAGTGGAACAACGCCGAGTGGTTCGAGCTGTGGGACCAGCTGAGCGGCGCGCGCGACCCGGAGTCGGAGAAGGTGATCACGGACAAAATGCTGGAGGTCATGTACAATGACCCGCCGTGGCTCTTCCTCTACTTCCAGCCAGACTTCTATGGAATTGCTGGCGATGTCAACTGGCAGCCCCGTCGCGATGAGATCGTCGACCTGACGACGGCCAGCCCGCAGTAAGCGAAAGTCGTTTCGTTCGAACTGTTGCGACCTTGTGGGGGGCCCAACCGGGCCTCCCACAAGGTTGGTGATTTTTGCAAACCAGGTCTTTGACCGCTGGAGAAGAGCAGAGGCATGACGACCTATCTTGTGCGCAGGGTGCTTCAGACCTTTGTGGTCATTCTGGGGGTGACCTTGCTGTCGTTTTTTGCGTTGTTTCTGGCGGGAGACCCGACCTATTTGTATGTCAGCGAGCGGGCCACGGCAGAAGAGGTGGCGGCCACACGGGCCAAACTGGGGTTTGACCGGCCGATCCACGAGCAGTACGGCCGCTATCTGGTCGGGCTGGTGACCTTTGATCTGGGCAATTCGCTGCGGTCGCGGACGCCGGCGTTTGAGCTGGTCTTGGAGCGCATGCCGGCGACTTTGGAGCTGACGCTCTTTGCCATTCTGTTTGCGACGCTGCTGGCGATTCCGATTGGGATTTTGTCGGCGACCCGGCGGGGCACCCCGCTCGACGGCGGCATCATGTTGTTTGCCATGTTTGGGCAGTCGATGCCCAGCTTCTGGCTGGGGATCATGTTGATTTTGTTTGTCGGGTTGGGGCTGCGTTGGCTGCCGATCTCGGGCCATGTGCCGGTGCTCGAACCGCTGTTGGGCGGGGATCTGCCCAAGGCGCTGGCCAATCTGCCCGATGCGCTGCGCCATCTGATTTTGCCCGGCATCACCCTCGGGGTCTTTTCGCTGGCGCGCAATGCCCGGCTGGTGCGTTCGTCGATGCTGGAGGTGTTGAGCCAGGACTACGTCACCACTGCCAAGGCCAAGGGGCTGTCGCGTTTCACGGTGGTGATGCGGCATGCCTTCCGCAACTCGCTGATCCCATTTGTCACGATCATCGGCCTGGAGTTTGGGTTTCTGCTCAGCGGGGTGGTGGTGACCGAAACGGTTTTTTCCTGGCCCGGCGTCGGCCGCCTGGTCTTCAACGCCATCAACCAGCGTGACATCCCTGTGGTGCAGGCGGCTGTCGTCATGTTTTCCCTCCTCTTCGTGCTGCTCAACCTGGCGGTAGACGTGATCTACACGCAGCTCGATCCACGCATTCGGCTCAGCTGACCATGATCCATCCAATTCAACAGCCACCCACGGTGGCCAGATCCGATGTGGCCCGTCAACCGATCCTGCGCAAACAGCCGTCGCCCTGGCTCAGTGCCTGGCGGAGTCTGCTGCGGGCGCGCTGGCCGCTTCTGGCGCTCCTGTCACTGAGTGCGCTGGTGGTGGTGGCGCTCTTGTCGCCCCAGCTGGCGCCTGCGGACCCCAACCGGCAGCATCTGATCCAGCGGCTGCAGCCGCCGCTGAGCGTCAATGAGGCTTCGGGCGGGGTCTACTGGCTGGGGTCCGATGGGTTGGGGCGGGATGTGTTGTCGCGGCTGATCTATGGGTCGCGCGTGTCGTTGGCGGTGGGGGTGGCGGCCGTGTTGATAGGCGGGCTCTTCGGTGTTTTTTTGGGGGTGACGGCCGGCTATGCGGGGGGGCGGCTCGACGACCTGATCATGCGGATGGCCGATGTGCAGCTGGCGTTTCCATTCATTTTGTTGGCGATCATGGTCCTGGTGGTGTTGGGGGCGGGTCTGCTCAACCTGGTCATCGTGTTGGCGATCGGGCAGTGGGTGACCTACGCCCGCATTGCGCGCGGGGAGACGATCAGCCAGAAGCGGAAAGATTACATTGAGTCGGCGCGGGCGATTGGGGTGGGCAGCAGCCGGATTGTCGGTCGCGCCATTTTGCCCAACATCCTGGCCCCGCTGATCGTGATTGCCTCTTTCAATGTGGCTGGGGTCATTTTGTCGGAGGCTTCGCTCTCCTTTTTGGGGCTGGGTGTTCCGCCGGAGGTGCCGACCTGGGGGGGGATGCTGGCGGAGAGCCGCGACCAGCTGTTGGGCGGCTACTGGTGGCTGGCTGTCTTTCCGGGGGTCGCCATTATGCTGACCGTGCTTTCGCTCAACATGCTGGGCGACTGGCTGCGCGATTTTCTGGACCCTCGCCTGCGCAATCGTTAGGGCTGTTGGGCGGCGGCGGGATTGGGCTGTCGTGCGCCGATTTTGAAATTCCTGCAGAACAGAGAGACGAAGATGTACAGTGCAGATTACAAGACCGAACAGATTCCCCTCTGCTATGTGCCGGCAGAGGCGTTGCGGGGGGTGACGCAGGCCATTTTGCGCACGACCGACCTGGTGCCGGAGGATGCCGACATCATCGCCGATGCGCTGGTCACCAGCGAGCTGCGCAATTTGCAGGGGCAGGGGCAGGGTGTGCGCCGGGTGCGCGCCTATGTCGAGCGGGTGCGTGGCCGCGAGGTGGACCCACAGGCGCCCTTTGAGATCGTCAAAGAGTCGGCGGCGCTGGCGCTGGTCGACGCGCACAACGGGCCTGGCACGGTGATGGCTGTCAAGGCGATGCGGCTGGCGATGGCCAAGGCGCAGCAGCAGGGGGTCGGCATCGTGCTGGTTCGCCACAGCACCCATTTTGGCTCGGCCAGCTATTCGGCCAGCCAGGTGCTGGGCAATGGCTGCATCGGGGTCAGCATGACCAATGCTGGCCCGGAGATGGCCCCTTGGGGGGGAATCGATGGGGTGGTCGGCACCAATCCGTGGGCGATCGTGGCACCGACCGGCGACGGACCGGACGCCATGCCGATCATTTTGGATATGGCGCTGACCACATCTGGCAAGGGGATGATGCGCTGGCTTCTGCGGGACGGCAAGAAAATGCCCACCAACTGGGCCATCACGGCCGATGGCCGCGAGACCGACGACCCGGCCGCTGCCATGGAGGGGACGCTGTTGCCGATGGGTGAGTACAAAGGCTATGGGCTGAGCTTGTTGACGGATGTGCTGACTGGTGTGTTGGGGGGCGGCGGCTACGGCGTCATTCCCTATCGCGACCCTGCCCGCCAGGAGGTGGCGCACCAGTTTATCGCCTATCAGATCGACTGGTTTATGGAGCGGCAGGCTTTCTACGCCAACCTGCAGGAGTTCATTGGCATGGTCAAGGCGAGCCGCACCCGGCCAGGGGTAGCTGAGATCTTGCTGCCGGGGGAACTGGAATGGCGGCGCCAGCAGGAGAAGCTGCGCGGCGGTGTGCCGCTGGACCCGGATGTCTACGCCGACCTGCGGCAGCTGGCCTCTGAAGTGGGGGTGCCCTGGCTTGCAGCGGCATGAGCGGGCCGCAGGGGGGGGAGGCTGACCGTCTGCCTGCTGGAAGGGGAGATTTGTCGGGTGTGCAGCGGTCGGGTGTTTGTGTTATAATGGAAGCCTGTGCTCTTGTGGAACAGCTTCCTGGCCATCCAAACATCGACGAACATGGCAAAACTTCAGTCCCTTGACGAACTGCTTGAAAGTGCTCTGCTGGCAATTTATCGTCGCTGGTCCTACCTGCCCCGCCGCACGACCCTTCCGGCGCTGGAACAGCTGAGGGCTCTGTTGGCGGAGCAGCTTGTCGAGCTCTCTGCCGACCCCGACCCTGCCGGGGTGCGCAGGGTTGCTGCGGCGTTTGCTGCTGCGGCTTTGCAGCTGCCCCAGGTGCGCGGCGCTGCTGGCAGCGAGCTGGACAAACTGGTTGCGCTGGGTGACCTTGCCGGGCGCACGCCCCCTCTGTTGGCAAACCGGCCGCTGACCGCCGAGCGGCTGTTGGCGCTGAGCCATCTGGCGCGCTGTGCAGACCCGCCGAGCTGTGCGGTGCAGCGCTGGTTTTATGTGGCCAATGAAACGGCCGAAGCGTGGCGGGTGCTGCGCCCTGCGGTCGATCAGTTGCTCGACCGGTTGCCTGAAACGACCCGCCAGCAGCTTGAGCTGCTCGACAGGGCGCTGGCCGCCTCGTTGTCCACCCACCCTGCGCTGGGGGCCTACGAAGAGGCTTTGAACCGGCTGGAGGCGCTCCCGGGCATTGTGGCTGCACTGACCGACCGCTTTTTGCACTGGAAAGCAGAGCAGCGTCTGCTCCGGCGCAGTGCTGGAGCGATGCCGGTTTTGGAGAGCACAGCGCTGGCCGAGGGCGACCCGGTGGAGGCTGCCCACGGCGGCGAGCTGGAGCTGGCGGCTGCGCCTTCTGCACCTTCTGAACCGCTGCAGGTCAACTTTCACACCGAGGTCAAATTTCCAGCGGCTGTGCAGCGCTGGCAGGTCAACTGGCTGGTGGTACGGCTGCGGCTGCAACAGCCGGCGGAGAGCGCTGCGAGCGGGCGCATCCCGGTTGAGTTCAGCCAACCTGAGCAAGGGGCGCCTCCTCCCGAGGTGTTGACCGTGCGTGTGCTGGCGGCTGACTTTGAGGAGGAGACCCTCTGTTGGGAGCGAACGCTCACGGTGTGGGCGGACCGGGATTCTGACCCGGCTGTTTTTCTGCTCAAAAGTGGCAGTTTGGGCTCCAAGCGGATCGCGATCGATTTTTACCACAAGGCGCGGCTGGTGGGCAGCCTCTCTTTGCAGAGCGAGGTGGTCCAGCAGGCTGGCACGGGTGCCAGTGCGATTCTGGCGCGCGGGGGGGAGGGTCTGCCCGAATTCGCCCGTTTTGAGCGTCAGCCCCCGCCGCCCGCCGACCTGCATCTGCGTGTGGTCAAAAAAGCCCAGGAGAACACGCTGGCCTTCTGGCTTGACTCTCCGCGGCCCGACGTGCCCTATCGCTGGCAGTTCATGGGGGAGACCGAGCTCACCGACAAGGACCCGCTCACCTTTCTGGCCCGGGAGCTGGCGCCGCTCACCGAGCTGGTGCGGCTGCTGGCCAGCGACCTGACCGCAGCGGAGCAGGCCCAAAGTGCCTTGCAGCTTTCCACATTGGCGGAAGGGCTGTTTGAGCAGCTCTTGCCCGAGCCGCTGCGCGAGGCCTATTTTGCCCAGCTTCTGCCCCTCAACGAGGCGGGTATTGTTCGCACCCTGCTGATCACCAGCGACGAGCCGTGGATTCCTTGGGAGTTGCTCAAGCCGTACCATTACAACGTGCACTCTGGCCAGGAGTACAGCGACGACTTCTGGGCGACCCGGTTTCGGCTGGCCCGCTGGCTGGCGGGGCGTGGGCCGCTGGCCCGGCTCACCGTTGACACAGCGGCTCTGATCTTTCCAGAGGTAGGGTTGCCCGCCATGGCCGCCGAGCGCCGCTTTTTTGACACCTTGTCGGCCCAACGCAGGGTTCAGCTGGCGGGCCCGCTGCAGCTGCGCCAGGAGGTGCTCGACCTGTTCATGGCGGGCGGCTACCAGGTGATGCACATTGCCACGCACGGCCAGTTCAACAGCGAAGATGCCGACCGGTCGGTGATCGAGCTGGCCGACGCCCCGCTCTACCCGGGGGACCTGCGCGGCAGCCAGCTGCGCGGCATGCGCCGCGCCATGCCGCTGGTCTTTCTCAACGCCTGCGACGGGGGTCGCGCCAATTTCAGTCTGACAGGGCTGGGGGGCTGGGCCGAGAAGCTCTTCCGGGAGGCCAATGCCAGCGCTTTTGTCGGTGCGCTGTGGGAGGTGCACGATGCGTTGGCCGTGGAGTTTTCCACGCACTTTTACAGCCGGCTGGAGGCTGGGGATGTTTTGGGTGAGGCGATGCGGGCCGCACGTCTGCATGTGCGGGCGCTGGAACCGCACAACCCTACCTGGCTGGCGTACACGCTCTACGGCGACCCCAACGGCAGTGTCCAGGTCGGCTCCGCCTGAAAGGTATGGCGCCATATTTTTTGCAGCAATCCCCAGACAGAAAAGCCAGACAAAAAAGCCAGACAGAAAAGCCAGAGGAGGCCCTATGTATGTCATCACCCATCCAGCCGTCACCGCTGCCGAAGGCTGGGTGCGCCAGCGCGGCATTGTGCGTTACCCGGAACCGGCGGTCGAGGTGGTTGACCCACGTTTTGCTCAGTACAGCCTGGGCAGCGCTGCGGTCGAGCTGATCGCCACCGGGGGGCGCTGGTGTGAGGGGCCGGTCTGGTTTGGGGACGGCCGCTATCTGCTCTGGAGCGACATTCCCAACAACCGAATGTTGCGTTGGGAGGAGGAGAGCGGTGCGGTCAGCCTTTTCCGCAGCCCTTCGCACTTTGCCAACGGCAACACGCGGGACCGCCAGGGGCGGCTGGTGACCTGCGAACATGACAGCCGCCGCGTCACCCGCACCGAATATGACGGCCAGATCACCGTTCTGATGGATCGCTTTGAGGGGCGCCGTCTGAACGCGCCCAACGATGTCGTGGTCAAGTCGGACGGGTCGATCTGGTTCACCGACCCTGGCTACGGGCTGCTCAAAAACTATGAAGGGCATGTGGCTCCCTTCGAGCTGCCGCGCAACGTCTATCGCATCGACCCGGTGAGTGGGGAGGCGACGGTGGTGGCTGAAGACTTTGACCGCCCCAACGGGCTCTGTTTTGCGCCGGACGAATCGCTGCTTTACATCGTGGACACGGGTGCCTCGCACACGCCCAATGGGCCGCGCCATATCCGGGTCTTCGATCTGGTCGACGGCGGCACGCGGCTGGCGAATGGGCGGCTCTTTGTCGACATGGGGCCGGGTCTGGCCGACGGCATCCGCTGCGACCAGGATGGCAACGTCTGGGCGGCTGCGGGCTGGGGGGGCGCCGGCTATGATGGGGTCCACTGCTATGCGCCGGACGGGGCGCTGCTCGGGCGCATCCACCTGCCCGAACCTTGTTCGAACCTTTGTTTTGGTGGGTTGCGCAAAAACCGGCTTTTCATGACCACTGGCCAGTCGCTCTACTCCTTGTTTGTCGAGACAACTGGCGCCCAATGGCCCTGAGGAAAGCGCCATGACCACACCGATGCGTCAGCAGTACCTGTCGGTCAAAAGCCAGTACGCCGACTGCATCCTGCTTTTTCGTCTGGGGGATTTTTACGAGACCTTCGACGACGATGCGCGTGTCGTCGCCCGCGTCTGTGAGATCGCGCTGACCAGCCGCCCGGTGGGCAACGACTTGCGGGTGCCGCTGGCTGGGGTTCCCTACCACAGCGTCGATGTGTACATCGGCAAACTGATCCAGGCGGGCTACCGTGTGGCGATTGCGGAGCAGATGTCTGAACCGGGCAAAGGGCTGGTGGAGCGAGAGGTGCGCCGTGTCATCACCGCCGGCACGCTTGTCGACCCCACCCTATTGGACGAGCGGCGCAACAACTACCTGATGGCGGTTGTTCTGGGCAAACGGGGAACCGTGGCTGGGATCGCCTACTGCGACATCACGACCGGTGAATTTGCGGCGACCCAGATCCAGGCTGCCAGCCGGGAAGAGGCTGAACAGCGGGTCGGCGAGGAGCTCTCCCGGCTGCAGCCGAGCGAACTGATCCCGATCGACTGGGATCCGCAGGGCTCCTCGATTCACGGTCTGCTCGACCTGCTCCATCCGTTGATCACCCAGATCGAGCCCTGGCAGGTTGCTTTGGAAACGGCTGAAAGCTCGCTCAAGCGTCATTTTGGGGTCACGACCCTGGATGGCTTTGGCTTGCAGGGGCGTCTGGAGGCGTTGCGTGCTGCTGCGGCTGTTCTGGCCTACATCACCACGGTGCAGCCGGGGGTGCGCGGCCAGATGACCCGTCTGTCTGTGTATACGGTGGGTACCTTTATGACGCTGGACGAAGCGACCCGGCGCAATTTGGAGCTCACCGAGACCATGCGCGGCGGGGCAGTGGAAGGCAGCCTGCTGGCTGTGCTCAACCGCACGCTCACCCCGATGGGGGCTCGTCTATTGCGCCGCTGGATCCACCAGCCGCTGCTTGAGGTTGCCGCCATTCACCGTCGGCTGGATGCGGTCCAACGTTTCTACGACGACACGTTGCGGCGGCTGGAGGTGCGCGAACTGCTGCGCGACGTGGGAGATCTGGAACGTTGGAGCAACCGTGTGCTGCAGGGCAGCGCTCTGCCGCGCGATCTGGTCGGCATCCGTGCCGCACTGCGTCTGGCCCCTCAAATCGAGGAGCGGTTGAGTGGCTGGGAGATCCCGCGCAGCGACTGTTCGGGTCTGCTGGCGCTGCTTGAAGCGGCTCTGGTCGATGACCCCCCGGCCCACCTGGTCACCCCAGGGCTTTTCCGGCCCGGGTTCGACGCTGAGCTGGACAGCCTGATCGAGCGCAGCCGTCATGCGCGGGAATGGATAGCCGACCTGGAGCAGGTGGAGCGCCAGCGTCTCGACATCAAGAGTCTCAAAGTGGGGTACAACAAAGTCTTTGGGTACTACATTGAAGTCACCAAAACCCACACGGAGAAGGTGCCGGCCGAATACATTCGCAAACAGACGATTGCCAACGGCGAACGTTACATCACCCCGGATCTCAAGGACTACGAGACGTTGGTGCTCAACGCCGACGAGCAGCGGCTGGACATCGAGCAACAGCTGTTTGGCGAGCTGTGCAGCCAGGTGGCGCTTCAGGGAAGCAAGCTGCTTCAGCTTGCGCAGACCCTGGCCGAGATTGACGTCTTTGCGGCGTTGGGCGATGTGGCGTTGCTGCGCCGTTATGTGCGACCGGGGGTGGATGAAGGGGCTGGCATCGAAATTCTGGCGGGTCGCCATCCTGTGGTCGAGCTGTCGCTGGTCGACGAGCCCTTTGTGCCCAACGATGTGGTGTTGGGCCCGGAGACCGCCGTGCAGATCATCACCGGGCCCAACATGAGTGGCAAGAGCACCTTTTTGCGCCAGACTGCGCTGATCACGTTGATGGCGCAGATCGGCAGTTTTGTGCCGGCGGAGCGTGCGCAGATCGGTGTGGTCGACCGGATCTTTACCCGGCTGGGGGCCAGCGACGAGATTCACCGTGGGCAGTCGACCTTCATGGTGGAGATGGTTGAGACGGCCAACATTCTCCACCATGCCAGCAGCCGCAGCCTGCTGCTGCTGGATGAGATCGGGCGGGGGACCAGCACCTACGACGGGCTGGCGATTGCGTGGGCTGTGATCGAGTACATCCACAACCACCCGAGCCTGCGTGCGCGCACCCTGTTTGCCACGCACTACCATGAGCTGACCGATCTGGCGGAGCGGCTGCCCCACGTTGTCAACTACAACGTGGCGGTCGACGACAGCGGCAACGGCGAGGATGTGGTCTTTTTGCGGCGGATCATCCCGGGCAAGGCTGACCGTTCGTACGGGGTGCATGTTGCCAGGCTGGCGGGTCTGCCTGGCCAGGTTGTGAGCCGTGCCGAAGAGATCCTGGGCGATCTGGAGCGCAGCGGGGCGGCGGGTCCGCGTCGGCTTGCCGAAGCTGTGGCCCAGCGTGGAAGGTCGAATGCGCTGCAGGTTTCGCTTTTTGCCGACCTGCACCCGGCGGTGGCGGCGTTGCGCAAGCTGGATGTCAACAGCCTGACCCCGCTCGACGCGCTCAACCGGCTTTTCGAGCTACAGCGGTTGGCCGGCGAAGCGTGAGGGGTCTTTGGGGAATGGGGGGAAGCGACGGAAGTGGCTGGCGAACGGGCGGGAAGCAGCCCTGCACAGGCGGGTGGGTGGCTGTGCAGGGCTGGAGTTTCTGAAACCTGGGGGCAGCCCCCGGTTTTCCGGACGAGCGGCGGGCCGTCAGTCGATCGGGGTGAGCCAGTGGAAGGTATCGGGCAGTTCTCCTTCTACAATTCCGAAGAAGCGGGCCTGGATGCGTTCGGTGATGGGGCCGCGTTTGCCGCTTCCGACGGGCAGACGGTCGACGGAGCGCACGGGGGTAATTTCGGCAGCGGTGCCTGTGAAGAAGATCTCATCGGCCATATAGAGCATCTCGCGCGGGATGACCGCTTCGGTCACCGAGTAGCCGAGCTCCTGTGCGATCTGGGTGGCGCAGTCCCGTGTGATCCCGCCGAGGATGCTGTTGGCCAGGGGGGGGGTATAGATTTTGCCTTTGATGATCAAAAAGATATTTTCGCCGCTGCCTTCGGAGACGTAGCCGTTGACGTCGAGGGCGATTCCTTCGGCAAAGCCGTTGTCGTGGGCTTCCATGACGATATTTTGGCTGTTCACGTACTGGCCGCCGATTTTGGCCAGCGCGTTGAGGGTATCGGGTGCCATTCGGCGCCAGGTGCTGACCTGCACATCGACCCCTTGCTCCAGCCCTTCTTTGCCGAGGTAGGCGCCCCAGGGCACCGAGGCCACGATCGTTTCGACCGGGCAGGAGCGTCCGTCGACGCCGAGCTTATCGTAGCCGCGGAAAAGGAGCGGGCGCACGTAGGCGTTGCGCTGTTGGTTGGCGCGCACCACGTCGAAGGTGGCCTGCAGATACTCTTCGACGGTATAGGGGGAGGGGATGCGTGCCACCTTGGCGCTGTAGAGCAGCCGTTCGTAATGTTCCTGGCCTCGGAAGAGGGCTGGCCCGTGCGTGGTCTCGTAGACGCGGATCCCTTCAAAGGCGCTGCTGCCGTAGTGCAGTGCATGGGTGAAGACGTGGACCTTGGCCTCGTCCCAGGGAATAATCTTGCCGTTCATCCAGATATAATCGGCACGCATGGTCATGAAAAACGCTCCTTGGTTCTGCTCTTGGAATAGGTCTCCCGGCTGTGAGGCCAAAAAGACTGGGTATTGGTTTGGAGTATACCACAGATCTGTCATTTGGGGAGAAGCGGGTGGAACGGAGGGCAGCGTCTTGCAGCAGGGGCTGCTGACGACGGCGCGCGCAGAGGGGAGTGCACGTGTGAAATCCAGGCCAAGGAGGCCGGAAACAATGTCATCTCAATTTGTGGTGCAGGGGGGGGGGCGGGCAGCTCTATGGTTTGCCATGGTGTGGTTTGCCATGGTGTGGGGAGCCATAGTCTGGTCTGCCTCGGCCATGGCGCAGGAGACGATGGTCCGGCAAACCGAGCGGGTCGTTTGCATTGGGCCTGAAGACTATTCGAGCCTGGCGGATGCCAGGCAAAAGCTGTTGGCGGCGGTCAACCGCGCTGCGGGCGGCCCCTTTGAGAGCGGGGTCCCTGCGCCCTTCCCCACGGCTGGGGGGGGGAGCGACGAGCAGGCTGTGCAGCTGTGGCGGGGCTCCACGCCTGAATTTTACAACTCGGCGGGGCGGCTGAACGAAATTTGCGTGCGTGTCTGGGTGTATGAGGTGGAAGGGGGCCTTCAGCTGTTCACCTTGCAGCCGGTGCGGGCGGAACGAATCTGTGACAACGGCATTGGAACGTTGGAAGAACGGCGTGCGGAGGTCGAAGGTCGGCTGCGCAGCAAGGCGTTGATTGCGTTTGAGGGTCGGCTGGCGCAAGTCGATGCGCTGCGCCGGGGGGGGCTGCTGCAGGAGGTGCGCCTTATCGATGAGTGGGTCGATGGGGACACGGGGGTCTACTGTGCGGGGATGACAGGCAGGGTCATGCCTTTTGCGGTCTACACCCTTCTGGGCCTGGTGCCCACGCCTCTGCCTGCGGCGATGCCCTCCCCCACGCCGACTTCCGTCCTTTGGGGTCCGCTGCAGAGTTTGGATGTGACGCCGAAAGGGGTGCTGCCTGTGGGTACCATGCTGGCTGTGCGTGGGCAGGCTCTCCCGGGGGTGCAGGTTGAAGTGTTGGCCGGCGGTGTGCCGCTGGGGGTCACATTGAGTGCCGCGGATGGGAGCTGGCGGATGGCGATCCCCTTCAACAGGGTGGGGGCCTACCGGCTGACCACACGTCTGTATCTGGCCGATGGCACGACACGGCCGGGCAGCCGTGATGTGCTGCTCCAGGTGGTTGCCCCGACTATGACGCCGACTGCGACGCCGACTATGACGCCGACTGCGACGCCGACTGTGACGCCGACTGTGACGCCGACTGTGACGCTGACTGCGACGCCGACTGCGACGCCGACTGCGACGCCGACTGTGACGCTGACGCCTGTGGTGGAAATTCTGGCGCAGCGATTGAATGTTCGGGCTGGGCCGGGCACGGAGTATGCAATTTTAGAGACGGTGTTGCGCGGGATGCAGCTGAATGTAACCGGAAAAATTGAAAATTGTGCCTGGGTACAGGTGCGTCTGGAGGATGGGCAGATTGGGTGGGTATCCGGCAATGCGCAGTATACCCGTCTTTCGGTCGCTTGTGAGAGAGTGGCACGCAACCCAACCGGCCTTTTGGCGGCTCTTCCGCAGCGCTCTCTTTGACGGGGAAGAGGGGACAGCGGGCGGAGATCAGCGATAGTTTCGTACATTTTGGATTACGTTGTTTCTGGCTGTATAATCTCTTTATGAGAAAATTGCAAGAATACAAACAAAACAGCAATGTCACATATTCGTGCAAGTACCACGTAGTATGGTGTCCCAAATACCGTCGAAAAGTCTTAATGGACGGGGTTGAGGAAAGACTTCAACAAATCTTGCGCGAGTCGGTTGTCGAGCTGCAGGTTGAAATCATCGAACTTGAGATCATGCCCGACCATGTGCATCTCATTTGTGAGGTCGATCCGCAGTTTGGCATACATCGGCTGGTGAAGCTGCTCAAAGGGCGCAGTTCGCGGATCTTGCGCAAAGAATATCCCAAGTTGAAAAGTCGGTTGCCGACCCTTTGGACGAACTCATATTTTGTTTCTACGGTTGGGGGATCGCCGACAGCGGCGATCAAGCAGTACATCGAGCAGCAGAAAAACGTTTGAGGCTTCGAACCGAGCTCTCGGCCGCTGGCCGCACAAAAACAGGTGTTTGCAGAGCGGCACTCAGGTCACATCGGCCCTCCGTGGCCAAGGTTGCGTTGTATCACAGATACAACGTGCGCTGATTCCACCTCACAAGACAACGACGACTTTGCCGCGAGCGTGTCCCTCGCCGACATAGGCGATCGCCTTGGGGCTTTCGTTCAGCCGATACATTTTGTCGAGGACGGGCGTCACTTTTCCGGCTTCGATGAGATCTTTGAGAACGAGCAGATCTTGGGTGTTTGGCGTCTCGACGAACGGGCGGCTCTGTTGGCGCACGAAGACCGAACGTGCAAACGCTGTGAGCACGTATCCCATCCCTGCATGGCCAGTGTTGGGCAGCAGCGTTCCTCTAGGGGTCAGCGCGCGTCTGCACTCTGAGAACGAACGGTTGCCGACATTGTCGAGGATAAGGTCGTAGCGTGGTCCGCCTTGGGTGAAATCTTCTTGGGTGTAGTCGATGACGTGGTCTGCGCCGAGTGACCGGACCAAATCAACGTTTCTTGTGCTACAAACGCCGGTGACTTCTGCACCAAGAGACTTTGCGATCTGCACAGCGAAGGTTCCGACACCGCCTGAGGCTCCGTTGATCAAGACTCTCTGCCCTGCTTGCACTTTTCCTGCGTCTCGAAGACCTTGGAGGGCAGTCAATGCTGCGGTTGGAACGGCTGCAGCCTGCTCGAAGGTGAGGTTGGTGGGTTTGATCGCGAACTGTTCTTCGGCTGCGCACGCATATTCAGCAAGAGCACCCTGACAGGAGCCGAACACGATGTCTCCTGGGTGAAAGCGGTTCACTTTCTTGCCGACTTCATCGACCTCTCCTGCAACATCCCAGCCAAGAATGTAGTTTTTTGGTTTGGGGAACCCGACCATCAATCGAACGAGCCATGGACTGCCTCGCACGGAGAAGTAATCACCTGCGTTCAAGGCTGCTGCGCGAACACGGACCCTTATTTGGGTTTCCTTGACTTCCGGCTTGTCGATCTCTTGGAGTTGGAGGGCTTCGGGTGAGCCGTATTCATTCTGTACGATGGCTTTCATTGCATTTCTCTGATTTGAATGACACGATTCTCGTGCTTTTTTAGCCTGACAACAGATTCTTGTCTGTGATTTTGGTATGGAATTTCTTGAGGAGCCATTCCAGCAGCGCTTTCTGATCATCGATGGTGGCACGACGCACTTGAGCCAACAGATGAATTCGATCAGGTTTTGGAAATCCGATATTCGCCAATCCTTCGTTGCAACTCATACAAACAGCTCGAAGATTGTTCGGCGAATCATCCCCGCCTTTTGACTTGTCGAGGATATGGCCCATTGTCAACCGAACTGTACGATTTGGAACGAACGGATCAGCGTCTCCCGCTGCTGCTCCACACATTTGGCAGGTGTAACCGTTTCGCTCTAACACCCACGCTCGAGTTTCTTTTGAGATGTTTCGTTTGAACGCAGGCAGCCGTTTGTCTGTCTCGAGAAGATAGTGGTTTGGTTTTAAGTCAGCGCGGTCTTTGTGCGAGAGGATTTGGTAACCTTCTTCGTTTCTCAGTTCTCGGACTCGACGAGCCCATTCGACAGCACCGCCACTGGCCAGCTGAATCTCGCGAGATTCAACAACTTTTCCGAGGTTGGAAAGAAAAAAATCGAGAATCAATTGTTTTGAACCCTTACGCCGTGACATCATCACCTCGATCGCGGGCGCAGTCGGCGTAGGAGTTGTTCAGCTCGATCAAAATTGCGTGGCGATTTACTTCATTGGCCACAATCCCAGTTGTTCCTGATCCACCGAATGGATCAAGCACCACATCTCCAACACGCGAACCCAACAAAATACATCGTCGGGCAAGCTCCCGCGGAAATGCGGCGGGATGTCCATGATTTCCTGGGTCGGGTCCAAGCATCCAATAATTGCGTAGATTGGCTCCTGTATCTTGGCGCACGGCTTGTGCGTTGTAATAATAATTGGGGGATTTGGCAAACAAAAAGATCTCTTCAGTTGCGTTTGTGGGACGGTTTTTGACACTCTCAGGCATCGCCGTTTTTTTGATCCAAGTAATCTTTGATCTGAGGATCCACCCATCTGCTTGAAGGGCAAATGCGACGCGCCACGGGAGCCCCATCAAGTCTCGATCTTTCAATCCCCAAACTTCTGGAACCTTACAGTTCCGTTTTTGGATCAATTTTTTCGTATTGCCGACGACTGCGTTCGGTCCACACTTTCCTGTTCCTCCATTGCGAGCATACCCATCCCCCACATTCAACCAAAGTGTTCCCTCCGGGCGGAGGGTCTTGCGCACCAGCCGAAAAATGTCAACCAAATTTTGAACATATTGCTCTGGAGATGGCTCAGCCCCGATTTGATTGGGGTGGTCGTAGTCACGCAATCCCCAGTATGGGGGCGACGTCACGCAGCACTGGATGGATTCAGTTTCAAGGGAAGGCAGAAGTTGAGCGCAATCTCCGGTAAGAACCGTCAATTTTGTCTGCTGCCCAAGGTTAAGTGCGAGTTGAGTCATGTTCGTGCGTCCTGGCGAGTCAAAATACGACATCCATGAGGGCCGTTCTTGTTGAATTCGCTCGGAATGGCAGGGGAGACAGCAGCAGCCCTGCGTGTTGTGAACGAACCAACAAACGGCGAATCGTTCCCTCGGAACATAATAGCATACAAACCGGAATCTGGGAGAAACGTGACTGCTCAGGCTGCTGGCGGAGCATGAGCAGAGATGCACGCCGGAACGAAGCGTGTGCCAGGCAGAACCAGGGATAACGAATTGAGCACGCGCTGGCCGTTTTTGCGTGCGGTCGAGAGGTCGCCGCGGATGTGGCAGAAGGCGTTGACGCTGGCTTCCGAGCGGCATGAGGTGGTCATACTCGGCAGGGTCATCGCTTTGGTGTCCATTGGGTCGGCGTTATCCAGAGTGCGATTGAAGGTGTCGAGGATGATCAATGCGCTCTCGGGAATGCCTTGCTTTTGACCTCGGTCTTTGATCCGCCCCGGAGTATCTTCCAGCGCAAGGTAAAGTACCGTCCCTTGCTGGGCAGTCCGGCCAAACAACGTACTGCCGGTTCCTACAGCAGCGGCAATCTGCATTGCCAGCCAGGACTTGCCGATTTTGGGACGACCCGCCAGGATAGTCAGGCCAACTGGAAGCAGATCCGGTAGCAGAAACTGGGGAGGAGGAAAACTGGTATGGTAAAGGTTCTGAAACGTCCAGACCCTGGGTTGGCTTTCATCGGGGGCAGTGAGCAGTGCGGTCAGATCCGGATTCTGGCGAGCCAGCACGGTGAACATGTGTCGTATGGCGGGCTGCCCACCCTGTGTACATGCTGCTACCTTTGCGCAGATTGACTCTGCCCAGGGGCCTGTTGCAGCGGCATGAACGGTTTCCATGCAGGGAATACCTTTGACAAGACAGCAGAATGTCTTGTGCACAATCTTCCCGGCAAAATCGTCGATCAGAGCTGGCAACCTTTCCCACATTGTCCGAATCCTTCCTTCAAAAAACGTCTGCATGCGTTGTCCGTTCGCCCTTCTCGAACACATTGTTCAAAGCGTAACATGGCCCCTGGGCGGACTGAACAGAGGTTTACACGATTCTGCCCTGTTTTGCGCTTGTGACAAAAGTTGTAGATTTTCAATTTTATCGAGATTCAAACCGTGTGCAGCGCCAGACGGGCGGGCTGTGGCGCAGAGACGCTGTGCAGGTTTCGGGCGGGACCTGCTACAACACCTACCAATCCTACAACAGCCCTGCTTCTACCTCTGGAGACGGCCCACTTTTCAGTTGTAAAAACGGTTGTAACCGTATGTAGGGTGCGGCCTTGTGAGCTCGTCTGAAACGCGGCGTCGCGCCTGCCCAAAAGCCCCTGGCAAAGGGTGAGACAGGTTGTTTCCTGTTGCAGCGCGGCGCGCTGGCCGCCAGGTGCGGTGAGGCGCGACGCGCTGGCCGGTAGGCCCGGTGGGACGCGCCGCGACGGCCGGTGAGCCCGATGGGACGCGTCGCGACGGCCGGTGAGCCCGGTGGGACGCGCCGCGACGGCCGGTGAGCCCGATGGGACGCGCCGCGACGGCCGGTGAGCCCGGTGGGACGCGACGCGACGGCCGGTGAGCCCAGTGGGACGCGACGCGACGGCCGGTGAGCCCGGTGGGACGCGACGCGACGGCCGGTGAGCCCAGTTGCGCGACGCTCTGGCCGGCAGGCCCGGTGAGGCGCGGCAAGCCGGCGCAGGCCAGACACGCGATCTGGCTTGCGTGCGCAGCCCCCCTTTCCCTCCTACCACTACAACGACTCTTCCCTCTTCTCTCTTCTCTCTCTCTCTCTCTCTCTCTCTCTAACGAATGGTTGTAGGATTGTAGGGCTGGAGAGGGGGGATCGGTCCAAGCGCCTTGTGAGGGGCCTGAAAACGCGCAAATTGCTGAAGGGATGGCAGGCAGGGAGTGCGGAGCCCCTGTGGGAGGCGTGTTGCGACGGCAAGATCAGGTTCTCAATTACCACAGCTACAACGCCTTCTACAACAAAAAGGATGGGTACGACCTCGAGTGGGAGGGGCTCTGGTTGTAGGGTTGTAGGTGTGGTAGGCAGAGCGTGAAAAGGCGTGGGACAAGGGTGCAACTGGGTGTGCCGTTGAGGAACCTGTCGGCAGTGTCACTTGCAACCGGTCTGCTCGCTTGCTAGGCTAGGAGTTGTGCGCCTGTGTTCAGCAAGGAGTGCTGCGTATGATGGGATTGAATCTGGTGGGTGTTCGAGAAGGTCAGCAAGGGATAGAGACGCTCTCTCCGTGTGTCGAGTCTGTGGCCTGGGAGAAACGATCGGACGAGCCGCTAGCCTGGTTCAACCGCTTTGAACGTTACCGGCTGTTGGGCCCTCAGCGTTCGCTCGAGGCAGCCAGCCAGCGCTGTGCCGAGGTCGAAGGGCAGCGCTGC
>CAIOHJ010000128.1 GCA_903858085.1 uncultured Chloroflexota bacterium | reverse complement strand
GTGCGGCCGCGCGGCAGCACCGTCGACATCCGGCTGGAAATCGAGGCAGCTCCCCACATCGATGTGCCCCTCAAAACCGACGAGGTGGTCGATGTGACCCGCACCGTGGTCGAGCAGGACATGGGGCTGCGTCTGGGCAAACTGGATGTACACATTCGCTGTGCCCCTTTTACCCCCGAGTGGCGCCCATGAGCGGCCATGCCGAGACCCAAGACGCCCCGACGGCTGCCGTGACATCCCAGAACAGACACCCGCCCAGCGCAGTGGCGGCCCCCCAGAAGCCAGAACACAGCGGGCAGCTGCGGCGGGCAGAGGCTGCTGGCCGCGGGGCACCCGGTACGGAGGGGCAGGATGCGCTGTCGTTGCAAAGTGCGTTGGAGAGCCTGCTCTTTGTCGCCGACGCGCCGGTCGAGGCTGCCCAGCTGGCGCGGGCACTCCACGTTGCGGTCGAGCAGGTCGAGGCAGAACTGAGCGGCCTCGAAGCGGGGTATCAAGCTGCCGGGCGTGGGCTGCGGCTGGCAGAACGCAACGGGCGTTTTCAGCTTGTGACCGTGCCGGCTGCAGCGCCCCTGATCGAAAGCTTCCTCACGCTGGAGACGACTGCCCGGCTGAGCAGCCCGGCGCTGGAGACGCTGGCGATCGTGGCCTATCGTCAGCCAGTGACACGCGCCCAGATCGAGGCAGTGCGGGGCGTGGACTGTTCCGGCCTGCTGCGCTCGCTGCTGCAGCGCGGCCTGCTCGAGGAGTTCGACCGGCTCGACGCGCCGGGCCGCCCGGTGCGCTACGGGGTCACCGAGCTGTTTATGCACCATTTTGGGTTGACCCGGCTGCAGGAGTTGCCCTCTTTGGAGCGGGCTGAAGACGAACAGCTCGACAGGGTGTTGGCCCCAGAAGCGCCCTGACGTTCCCCAAAACTGGCCTGCGCGCTAACTGGCCCGCGCGATCGGCCTTTTTCGTGGTATGATGTGATGGAAGGAATGAAGTTTGTTTCGTCCAAGAATGGTAGGAATTGCCATGCGTATCTTATCTCGTTGGTTCGGGTTGTGGTTGGCGGCGATCCTGGTCGGCAGCCTGGCCGGGGCAGCAGCGTTGCCCGCCAGCGCCGCCGAGAAGAGCCTGGTCTGGGAACGGTTCGACGTCGATCTGCAGGTCAACCTGGATGGCACCTTCGATGTAGCCGAGCACCAGTCGATCCGATTTTTGGATGGCACCTTTACCTTCGGCTACCGCGACATTCCCAAGCGCCATCTGGCCTCTCTTTCGGACTGGTCGGTGGTCGACGCGGCTGGAAACCGCTACACCCAGGCGGAGGGTGGCAGGTTGCCCTACACCTTTGTGGTCGACGACGTTGGCGGCAGCTACACGATTCGCTGGTATTTTCCGGAGACCGACCAGCCCCAGCGCTACACGTTGCGCTATCGGGTGCACGACGGCCTGCGCTACTATGCTGGCGGCGACCAGCTCTGGTGGAAGGCGATCTTTGCCGACCGGCAGTTCCCGGTGGCCGCCTCGCGCGTGCGGGTGGTGGTGCCCAGCCCGGCCACGATCGAGCAGTGGGGTGCCTACCTCGGCACAGCAGAGGCGGGCGACGAGGTGCTCTCCCGTCTGCTGGACAGCAACCGGACCGCCCTCTTTGAAAGCCAGCGCAGCCTCTCTGCGGGCGAGGTGCTGGAGGTGCGCGTGCAGTTCACAGCGGGGGTCGTTGCGGGCAGTGCGCCTTCCTGGCAGGCGGCGGCCGACGCGGAGGCGGCCCAGCTGGAGGCAGAAGGGGCTTTTCGAGAACGCTGGGGGCCGGTGGCGACCGTGGCCTTCGGGCTTTTGGGGCTGGCCCTGCTGCTGGGCGGCCCGGTGCTGGTCTATCTGATGTGGTATCGCTTCGGCCGCGACAAACCGGTCGAACGGGTCGCCGACTATCTGCCCGAAGCGCCGGACGAGCTTGCCCCTGGGCTGGCCGGGCTCCTGCTCGACGACAGCGCCGACATGCAAGATGTCATCGCTACGCTGGTCGACCTGGCACGGCGCAAGGTATTGAGCATCACCGAGGTGCACGAGGCTGGTTTTTTCCGCACCGGCACGGATTTTGTCTATCGGCGCGAGGGCAAGGGGGAGCGGCTGGCGGGCTTCGAAGAGCAGCTGTTGGCCGCACTCTTCGGTGCGGGGGAGGAAAAGAAGCTCTCCCAGCTCAAAAACCATTTCTACCGGGAGCTGCCCGGCATCAAACAGGCCATGTACGCTGAGATGGTCTCCCGCGGCTACTATCCTACTGCGCCGGATTCGGTCCGCACCATGTTCGGGGTGATCGGCGGTGCGGCCATGCTGCTGGCGCTGCTGGTGGCGTTTGGGTTGAGCATCTGGCTGTTCGAGCTGACACCCGCTGCGATCTGTCCGGGGATCGGCCTCTTTGTGGTGGCGGTGGCCATTCTCGTTGCCTCGCGCGCCATGCCGCGCAAGACAGAGATGGGGGCGGTCGCCGCTGCGCGCTGGAAAGGCTTCAAGGAGTATCTGCGCAACATCGATCGCTACACCGACCTGGAAGCGCAGAAAGCGCTCTGGGACCGCTGGCTGCCCTACGCGATCGCGTTTGGCGTCGACAAGGAGTACATCCGTAAATTTGAGGGGGCCAGCGCCCCGGCACCCGGCTGGTATATTCCCTCGCCCGATCTCTACGGCCCCTATCGTCGGCGCTACTTTGGCGGTGGCCTGGCTGGCGGTGGCGAAGGAGGGGGAGGCGAAGGAGGGGGAGGCGAAGGAGGGAGCGACGAAAGGGGGGGCCCCCTTGGGGGGGGTCTGGGCGAAGCTTCGCGCGGGATGGGCGGTGGGCTGGCCAGCATGAGTGCCGGGCTGGGAGCCCTGCTCAGCAGCACCAGCAGCACGTTGACCAGCCGTCCCAGCGGCAGCGGGGGCGGGGGAGGCTGGAGCGGCGGGGGCGGGGGAGGAGGAGGAGGCGGCGGCGGCGGGGGGGGCTTCGGCTGACCTCCGAGAAGAACCTGACAGAGAGAAAGCAGGTACCCATGATCGGGAGTGGCAAGACAGTCGGCTTGGTATTGATGGGGGTCAGCGCAGCCCTGCTGCTGGTCTTCAGTTTCTGGGTGTTGGCCGCGCTGGCGGGCAACGAGACGACCAGCGCAGGGGCCGTTTTGGGGTTGCTCCTGGCCTTGCTGGTCATGGGCCCACTCTTTGGTGCCGGCGCCTATCTCTTCCGCCGGGGCGGGCAAGAACAGCGCGAATATGCCCAGGTGGCCAAAGAAAAACAGATTCTCAACGCGGTGCTGGCCCGTGGCCAGGTGACGATCCACGAACTGATCGTCGACCTGCAGTTGCCCCGCGAGGAGATCGAGCGTATGATTCAGAGTCTGGTGGGCAAACAGCTCTTCAGCGGCGCCATCAACTGGGAAAAGGGGCTGCTCTACAGTGTGGAAAGCCAGAAACTCACCAGCGACCACCGGTGCCCCAACTGCGGGGGAGAGCTGCAATTTGCTGGCAAAGGGCTGATCGCCTGCCCCTACTGTGGCAGCCAGGTCTTTTTGACCAGACGGGCAGCTGCACAGACAGCCCCCTGAGTGCCTCTTTGCTCGTCCAGGTACACGTTCAGCGGCGATCCAGATCGCGTAAACGCCAGAGAAGGAGCTTGCAATGACCGAAAATTTTGTGGAATCTGCCAAGAACCAGATGGGAGGGGTGGAGCGGCTGCTCAAAGGGCTGCCGGGGATTCGGGGGTATGTCGACAAGGAGCTGCGGCGGGATGCAGACAAACGGGTGCGCGAGGCGATCGCCGCTTCGCTCGACCAGAGCCGGGCAGCCTTGGTGGCTGTCCAAAACAACCTGCTCAAGGCAGGCGGGCTGGCGCTGATGGACGAGGTGAACGAAGCGGCGGTGGCGCTGCAGACGCTGGCCGACCGCATCAAGACAGCGAGCTACGGCTACGCCGGGCTTTTTGACCCGGTGCGCGTCAAAGAGGCCCAGCTGGACGCGCTGGTGCGCTTCGACCAGGCGCTGGCCCGAGAAGCCGGCGCCTTGCACGCCCGCGTCGAAGCGCTGGCTGCGGCCATCCAGCAGCGTGCAGACTTCAACGCCGCGCTGGAAGAGTTCAACCGGACGGTCACCCACCTCAACAGCCTCTTCGGCAAACGGGGGCAGGCGATCGAGGTCCCCACGCTGTTGGACGACCCTGCTTATTTGCCCTCGGAGGATCCTGGCGCCGCTCGCTGAGCGTGTTGCCCAGGACGCTGCAAAGTTGCCCGGGGGGGCCTTGAATTGGCTGCGCCGCCCTGCATGTGCAGGGGTGGAAGGGCAGTGTGGGTGGAGGCGTCGCCAGGTTTTTGTAAACTCTTCTGTAGACAAGAAAGGGAGCAGCTGTCATGCCAAGAATTATTGATGTCGTCGAAGTTCCTGACCAGGGTGCCAACGATCTGGTGTCACGTCTGCCAGAGGTTGGTTCCGGGGATTTTCGCCTGGGCAGCCAGGTGATTGTGCGGGAGAGCCAAAACGCGATTTTTTACCGAGACGGCAAATCGCTCGACACCTTTGGCCCCGGGCGCCACACGATCACGACCGCCAATTTGCCGCTGATCAGCAGTGTGATGAGTTTTTTCACGGGGGGCAACGATGTCTTTACCGCTGAGGTTTTTTTCGTCAACCTGCGCGAGTTCACCGATCTGAAGTGGGGGACCCCACAGCCGATCAGCCTGCGCGACAGCGAGCTGGGGTTTGCTCGGGTGCGCGGCTTTGGCCAGTACACGATCCAGATCGCCGAACCCAAACGGTTTGTCGACCAGATTGTCGGCACGCAGGGGCTGTTTCGGACCAGCCAGATCGAAGATTATCTGCGCAACACCATCGTCAGCACCCTGACCGATGTGTTGGGCGAAAACATGACCAGCCTCTTCGACCTGCCCCGCCTGATGGATGAACTGGGGGCGGCGATCAAAGCCAAGGCCACTGCTTCGTTCGCCGCGATGGGCATTCACCTCAAACAGTTGATGGTCGTCTCGATCACCCCGACCGACGAGACCGCCAAGGCGATCGACGAGCGGGCCAGTATGGGAGCCATCGGCAATCTGGACTCCTACCTCAAGTACAAAGCGGCGCGCGCCATGGGCGATGCGGCCAACAACCCAGCGGGCAGCGGCGCGGCAGAAGGTGTGGGGTTGGGGGCTGGGATTGGTCTGGGGGCTGGGATGGCGGGCATGATCTCGCAGGCGATGCAAAGTTCGGCGCCGCCCGCAGCGGCGCCGTCGGCAGCCCCTGCGGCGGTGGCGGCGATTCTGACGCTGGAAGAGGCTGCCGCCTATCTCAAAGTGACGCCCGCCGATGTGGAGGCCGCCATCGCCGCCGGCGATCTCAAGGCGAAAAAAATCGGCAGCCAGTACCGGATTGCCAAGGATGCGGTCGACGCTTTTCTGGCCAGTTGAGCTGGTGACCCCTCTGTTCCAGCCAGTTCGGTCTGGCTGAAAGCACAACGCCGAGAGACGCTGCAAGCGGGCGGAGCAGGATAGGATGAGCGAGCTGAAGAGCACAAGAGAGTCCCCCTGGACACCCGCCCGCCCCGAAGCGGGGGCCGCGGCCTGGGAGGTGGCGCTGGCCGCCGTGTTGCTGGTGGGCTGTCTGCTCGGCGGGCTGGTGCTGGCCGACACGCAGAGAGCCGGGCCCGCTGTCGGGGTGCTGCGTTTTGCGGCGACGATCGATGGCACGACCGCTCGCCAGGCCGTCGAGCTGGTCGAAGCTGCGCGTCTGGACCCTGCGGTCGCCGCCCTGGTGTTGGAGATCGCCAGCCCCGGGGGAGGTGCCTCCAGCAGTGAGCTTCTGTTTTATACGCTGCTCAATTTCCGCCAGCACAAACCGCTGGTGGTGGTGATCGACGAACTAGCCGCCAGCGGCGGCTACTATCTGGCCGTTGCTGGAAACCGGATCTATGCGCCGCCCAGCAGCCAAATCGGCAACATCGGCACGCGCGGCAAGCGTCCGAGCGACCCGGCTTTGGCCCCGGAGGAGCTGAGCAGCGGCCCCTACAAGCTGGACGGTGGCAGCCGGTTTGAACAGATCCACCAGCTCGACCTGGCCCGCAATGCCTTTCTGAACAATGTGGTTGCCCAACGGACGCAGGCCGAGCTCGTCCCCCTCCAGATCAGCGCCGCTGAACTGGCTGAGGCGCGCCTCTATCTGGGCAGCGAAGCGCTGGCCCTGGGGCTGATCGACGGCCATGGCAGCCGTGCCGAAGGTGTAGAAGCTGCAGTCGAGCTGGCAGGGCTGGAGGGCTACCAGGTGGTCGACCTGCCAGCGTATCTGGGCCAGGAGCCGATCACAGAGAGCCCGACAGACAGCGCTCAGGCGCTGCTGGCACAGGCGCCGCCGGGCACCATCTTGATGTTGGACACGCGGGTTCCCTTTCCAGAGCGGGCGTGGCCCGCCAACCTGCGTTCCCTGCGCAAAGCACGCGGCAGGGGAGAGGCCGGCCTTCTGGAACTCTCCAGCAGCTCGGCAGTGCCTTTGCCCCCCCC
>CAIOHJ010000127.1 GCA_903858085.1 uncultured Chloroflexota bacterium | reverse complement strand
TGGCAACCTTGCTCTGCTCGTCCGCCGCCGGCTGGATCATCCACGCCGGCAACCAATGGCAGGGAGGCTCTCTCCTGGGCTACCAGCTCAGCTTTCTGCTCGCTTTTGCGGTCGGGATGGCCAGCACCTACCAGTTTTCTCAGCTGCGCGAACCCCACGCCACCCGACAGGCGGAAGAGCAACATCCGGCAGGCAGCCTGCGCCATGCGATCCGGCACAGCCCAGGGTTTTGGGGCCTTGTGGTCAGCGGCTTTGTCTGGAATTTCTCTCTCCAGATCGCCGCCCCCTTCTTCAACGTCTACCTGGTCTCCCATCTGGGAGCCAAGGCCGACATCGTGGGCATCTTTGCCAGCGTCGCCAGCCTCTCCGCAATGGGAGGGCAGCTCTTTTTTGGCAAGGTGCTCGACCGGCGCGGGGCTGTCTTTTTGCAGCTGGTGACTGGCCTGCCGATCAGCCTGCTGCCGGTGATGTGGGTCTTCTACAACCAGCCCTGGCAGGCGGGGGTCAACAATTTTTTCGGGGGCTTCCTGTGGGCAGGCTTCAACCTGGCCAACTTCAACCTGCTGCTGCAAATTACGCCAGAGAGCGGGCGGCCGCGCGCCGTCGCGCTCTACCAGACCGGGGTCTTTGCCAGTGCCTTCTTTGGCCCCCTGGTCGGTGGCTATCTGGCCGATTCCATTGGCTTCAACACCATCTTTGTGCTCTCTGGCGCCGGACGGCTGACGGGCATTTTGATCTTTTTGTGGATGACCTACCTGCCGCTGCGCCGGTGGAAAGAGCGCGCTGCCACCCACTGACCAGCCCCCCCCCAATAAAAAAATGCCGGAACAAGTTCCGGCATTTTTTGAACCGCTGGAGTCGAGCTCCACTGCGGGTACTTTGACGCTCTGCGCCTTACCAGCCGCGATCGTCTCTGCGCGAGGAGCCGCCCCGGTCCCCCCCACGCGAGGAACCGCCCCGGTCCCCCCCACGCGAAGAACCGCCCCGGTCGCCACCCTCTCCGCGTGGCCGGGACGGAGGACGACTGCCACCGGCACCACCGGCACCGCCACCACGATAGCCGCTGTCTTCGCGCGGGCGCGCCTGGTTGACACGCAGCCGACGGCCCCCAATCTCTTTGTCGTTCAGCCCGGCAATGGCCGCTTCCGCCTCGCTGTCAGAAGGCATCTCCACAAAGCCAAACCCCTTGGACTGGCCGCTCTCGCGATCGCGGATGATCGACGCGTCGCTCACGGCACCATAGACCTCGAAGGTTCTGCGCAGTTCATCCTCGGTGGTACGGTACGACAAATTTCCTACATAAATGTTCATAAAATCCTTTTCCAGCGCTCGGGCTTGAAAGATAGGTTGGCTTCGAGTACGGTGGGCGAAGCCGACTGACTGGTGTTCCTGATACAAAAACGATGATTGACGACAGACGACAAAAACTGGCCCTACCAACAACCGCTGCCACGCAGCACAATCGCTGGTACCGCCAGTCTAAACACATGTGAATTGAGAGATCTACTTCGAGGCATCCACCTGAACCCAGAAGACCATCACATCTCTACGGCACCCATTCGATGGTCAAAATGGAGTTAAAAGCCTGTTTTACTGATTTTACAGCAGAAACAAGGCTCTATCCTGCCTTCTCCCCATTCTATCCTTTTTGTGCTGAATTGTCAACCCCATCTGCCCATCAATTTTACAGCTTCTTGCCCACACTTTGAATCCTGAAGCCCGAAAACAAGGGTCAGGCCCTCCCCAACCGCCGCCACAGGGGCTCGCCGCTCCGCTCAGCCACCAGATACCGGCGATCCCCATGCGTGCCCACCCCCGTCACGGTGTAACAGCCTGGCCCCCTGCCAATGTAGTGGCTGAAGATCCGATCGGTCAACGCTCGCCAGGCTTGCGCCTCCTGGAGATCGTCCATCTGCAGTTGCGTCCAGTTGTTCGGAATCTCGATCGCAATCACTTCGTCGCTCAGATCCCAGGTCGCCTGACGACAGCCGTCGTTGACCCGCGGGATTCGGGGACGCGCCCCCAGATCCCGCACCTCCGCATGCTCTCCCAACAGCGCACGCTCGCAGACACGCCGGCTGCCCACCAGCCAGGTCAACACAAAACGAGAGGCATGGATGCGGTTCAGTTCGTTGCGAAAGGGATACAAATCCGGAAAGAAATGGCAGGAAAGCGCCTTGAGCAGCCCAAAGTTGAGTGCCGCATTGGGGTACTGCAACGGGTCAGCCGTCCAGGTCACTATCCCGACCCCCTGCTGCCAGGCAAGTGTCGCCTGCTGCCGTTTGAGCAGATTGGCGACCCGCAACCCCCGGTATTCGGGCAATACCCCCAGCGCCTGTGACTCGATCCGCAAGGCTCCGTTGAAACGCTCCGACCAGTCCGAAGGCAACGGCACCCCAGAAAACGCGTAAAACCCAAAAAGAAACCCCGCCACCCTGCCGTCGACGCGCGCCACCAGCGAGGTGCCTGCTCCAAAATCGACCGCATGAATGTCGGCCGGGTAAAGAAATTCCTGGGGGGCTCCCCAGACCTGCTGCTGGATCGCACGGCTCTCCGCAGCTTCCCGTTCGTCCGGGCGCCCAATGCCCACCACCCCAAAGGGCAGCTCGGTGCGCTCGTAAAGCTGCACCCCCTGCGGCTGGTAGAAGACAAACTCGCCCCCTGGCAGCGCAGCTTCACAGCAGGCAACCACCTCCGCAGGGTCGACTTCTTCCTCCGGGGTCGAATGGTAGCGCAGCGTGTAGACAGGCCGGCCCTGACGCAGCTGGCGTGGAAACAAAAATGCCACCCCACAGCTTCGACCGCCGCGCCGAAAAAGGGCCAGCTTGCCGCCGATCTTGCTCAGGGTCACATACAGAAAATGATAAGGAAAGACTGTCGGATTGCTCCCTGCGCCCAGCAACAGACCGACCCGCTCCAACTCCGATGCCCACCGGATCGAACTGCTGTCCAGCAGCGTCACGTCCACAACGCTTCAATCCCTCTGACGGGCCTGACGGGCTGCATAGAGGAGAATGCTCCCCGCCACTGCGGCGTTGAGACTCCCAATCTGCCCCAACATCGGCAATCTGACCAGAAAGTCACAACGTTCTCGCGTCAGCCGGCTCAGCCCTTCCCCTTCACTGCCCACCACAACGGCCAGCCCCCCATCCAGCCGGGCGCTGCCCAGCGGCGGGGTGGAGGGTTCGCTGTCCAGCCCGGCAACCCAGATGTTGCGCTCCTTGAGTTCCTCGATCAGCCGATTCAAGTTGACCACCTGCGCGACAGCCAGGTGCTCTACCGCGCCGGCGCTGGCGTTGCTCACCGCTGGCGTGATGCGAGCAGCCCGCCGTTCTGGAATAAACACCCCATGCACCCCCACCGCCTCCGCCGTCCGGATCAACGTGCCCAGGTTCTGAGGGTCTTGCAGATGATCCAGAATCAAAAAGAGCGGCGGCTCTCCCGCACGCTGGGCGTTGGCCAGACAGACATCTGGGGCCACATAGGGGTAGTCGTCGACTTCGAGCGCTACCCCCTGCGCGTTCGACTGTTCGCTGCGCAGCCGGTCAAAGAGCCCCCCCCGCAGCGCCCGCACCGGCAGGCGCTGCTGCTCGGCCATCGCCACGATCGCAGCGACAGGCCCCTCGTTGGGGAGCGCCGCATCTTCGCGACGGCTCTCTACCCAGAGTCGGTAGAAACGCCGTCGTCCGGCACGCAGACATTCTTGGACTGCGTGTCTCCCATACAGTAGCTCGCTCATTCCGCCTCAATTTTCCACCGGGGTCCCTCCGGTGTATCTTCCAAGGTGACCCCCAACGCTTTCAAACTGTCGCGAACCTTGTCCGCCAGCGCCCACTGTCTGGCCTGACGCAGGTCACCGCGCACATTGACCAGCAGGTCGATGAACGGGCGGGCTGCCACCTCAGCCGCCGCCTCGACAGCCGGTTCTGCCAGCTGCAGCCCCAAAACCCCAGCCAGCTCGCGCAACGTCTGCTGGGCAGCCTGAAAAAAGGGTCCGCTCACCCCGGCAGCCCGCCCGCTGTTGATGGCCCGCACCAGTTCAAAAAGCGCGGCAATCGCCCCAGCCGTGTTGAAGTCGTCGTCCATCGCCTCAATAAACCCCGCCCGCACCTCCTCAACCGCCAGCCGCAGCTTTTCAGCCGCTTCCCCCGTACTCTCCCTCCCCTGGGCAGGGCGCAGCCCGCTGCGCAGGCGGGCCAGACTGCGCTCGGCACTCTCCACTGTTTCGGCGGTGTAGACCACCGGCTTGCGGTAATGGCCCGTGGCGATCAGCAGCCGCAACGCGTCGGCGCTGTGCTCGCGCAAAAACTGGTCGATCGTGACCAGATTTCCCAGCGACTTGCTCATCTTTTCGCCCGCCAGCTGCAACATGCCGTTGTGCATCCAGTACCGCGCAAAGGCCTTGCCCGTGTAGCTCTCGCTCTGGGCAATCTCGTTCTCATGGTGTGGAAAGATCAGGTCGTTGCCGCCCCCATGAATATCGACCGCCTCCCCCAAGTGGTGCAGACACATGGCAGAACACTCGATGTGCCAGCCCGGCCGCCCCGGCCCAAACGGGCTCTCCCAGGCCGGCTCGCCCGGCTTGGCCCCCTTCCAGAGCGCAAAGTCACCCGGATGTTCCTTGCGAGCATCCTCCTCGATGCGCGTGCCCGCCAACGCTTCCTGCAGCCG
>CAIOHJ010000126.1 GCA_903858085.1 uncultured Chloroflexota bacterium | reverse complement strand
AGGCCGGCGGCGAGGTAGGCTGCGAGCGGTGCCACCCCGCTGCGCAGGCGGAGGTTGCTGCTCGGGTTGTGGGCGACTGCGGTTTTGGCAGCGCGCAGCCGCTCCACATCGTCGGGGTCGCTCCAGACCATGTGGGCCAGGGTCAGCCAGGGGCCCAGCAGCCCGAGCGAATCCAGGTGTGCGACGAAGGAGCTTCCCCAGCGGCGTCGGGCATAGAGTGCCTGGTAGCGGGTTTCGAGCAGGTGGATCTGGACGCGTGTCTGGCGTGGCACGGCCCAGTCGCGGGCGGCCAGCATCAGCTCGTCGCTGCACCAGGGGCCGCCGGCGGGGGAGATCTGGATATGGACGGTATGGTGGAGGGGGTCGTGAAAGCGGTTGTAGAGCTGTGTGCAGAGTGTGAAATACTCTTCCCGGCTGAGTGTGGGGGGCTGCATCCAGCTCTCTGCGATCGGGCGCAAGGAGGGGGGCAGGCTGGCCAGGAACTCGGTCTGGCCGGCGTAGATCAACGAATTCTGGTCGACGTAGGGGGGGTGGAAGGCGACACGGATTCCGGCCTTGCGATAGCCGGTCAGGGTGGGTTCACATTCGGCGGGCAAATTGGCCCAGGTTGCTGGGTTGTGGCTGTGTGCTGTGGCGGTGACGCCGCTGCGCAGGAGGAGCAGGCCTTCGAGCTGGGCGAGGAGGTGGGGGTCCAGGGCTGGCAGGGCGGCGAGGCCGAGCAGCCAGATTTCGAGCAGGTCGTCGGGCACCCCCAGGGCCACGCCGCTCAGCCCGCGGCCGTGGTCGTGGCTGTTGACCAGGCCGGGCATCAGGAGCAGGTGGGGGCCGCCGACCTGGGGGGCGGCCGGGTAGCGGGCGGAGAGCTCGTGGTGGGCGCCTGCGTCGGCGATCCGGCCCTCTTGGACATAGACGGCGTAGTTGGAGCGGACCGGTTCGGTGGCTGCGGTCAGCGCCAGGCCGGCCCAGACAATCTGGCCGGCGGGGGGGTCAACGTTCTGCATCGCTGGGTTTGTCCCAGGCAAAGGTGCCGCCGCCGTCGATAAAGAGCAGTTCGCCGTTGACGTAGGCGGCGTCGTTGGAGGCCAGGAAAGCGACGGCGCCGGCGACCTCTTCGGGGGTTCCGTAGCGGCGCTGGGGGATTCGGCGGAGCCAGCCGCCAGACAATTCTGGGCTTTCGAGGGAGCGGCGGGTCATTTCGGTGGCGATGATGCCGGGTGCGACTGCGTTGACACGGATCTGGTGCATACCCAGCTCCATGGCCAGCGAGCGGGTGAGGCCGACCACGCCCATTTTGGCGGCTGCGTAGTGGGAGGAATCGGTGAAAGCGGTGATGCCGCTGATCGAGGCGAGGTTGACGATGGCGCCGGGTCTTTTTTGGCTGAGCCAGTGGCGCACCACCACCTGGCTGACCAGAAAGACGCTGGTCAGGTCGACCTCGATCATGCGTCGCCATTCGGCGTCGGTCATCAGCTCGAAGCGGGCATTGCCGAAGATGCCAGCGTTGTTGATCAGGATATCGACCTGGTGGAAGCGGGCCAGGGTGGCGGCGAGCAGGGCTTCGACTGCGGGGCGGTCGGTGACATCGACGGGCAGGGGCAGGGTGGGGGAGCCGCTGCTTTGGGCGACTTCTTCTGCGGCGGCGGTTGCGGCGTTCAGGTTGAGGTCGGCAAAGACGACGGCGCAGCCTTCACTGGCCAGCCGTCGGGCGATGGCCAGCCCGATGCCCTGGGCTGCGCCGGTGACGACAGCGACCTGGCCGCTCATGCGTTGAAACATTTAGGACTCCCTCAGACGTGGGTCAAGAAAATGGTAGAAGATATCGACGGCCAGGTTGGCCGTGACATAGAAAAAGGCGACGAAGATCACGGTCCCCTGGACGACGGCGTAGTCGCGGCGCAGAATTCCGTCGAGCAGCATCCGTCCCATGCCGGGCCAGGAAAAGACCAGTTCGGTGATCACGGCACCGCCGAGCAGCGCGCCGAACTGCAGCCCCAGCAGGGTAATCACCGGGAGCATGGCATTGCGCAGGGCATGACCCCAGAGCACGCGGTGTTCGGGCAGCCCGCGCGAGCGTGCGGAGCGCACATACTCGCGGTGCAGGACTTCGAGCATCGAGGAGCGGGTCATGCGCATGACAAAGCCGGAGGTGGTCAGCCCGATGGCCAGGGCGGGCAGGGCAATGTGGTGCAGCGCGCTGGCCAGCCCTGCCCAGTTGCCTGTGAGCAGCTGGTCGAGAAAGATAAAATTGGTGATCGTGGTGTAGTCGACGCCGACGCCGATGCGGCCGCCAACGGGGAACCAGCGCAGCTGCACCGCAAAGATAAAAATGAGCATGATGGCGATCCAGAACCATGGGATCGAGAGCCCCAGCACGGCCAGCCCGCGCGCGGCAAAATCGACAGCGCGGCGGCGGGTGGTAGCGGAGATTACCCCGGCGCTCACCCCGATGAGGGTGGCGATGAGCATCGAAACAAGCGCCAGTTCGATGGTGGGGGGCATTTTTTGGGCGAGCAGGGCGGAGACAGGCATCCCCGAGGCCATCGAAACCCCCATGCTGCCGGTGGCCAGGTTGCCCAGGAACGCCAGGTACTGCTGCCAGAGGGGCTGGTCCAGCCCCCATTCGGCGCGGATCCGGTCGATCTGTGCCTGGTCGACGATCAGATTGGCGACCTGGCCCATCGGGTCGCCGGGGGTCAGGCGCAGCACCAGAAAGGTCAACGAGGCGACCGCCCACAGGACGACCGGCAGCCAGAGCAGGCGGGAAATCAGATAGCGCATAGGGTCACCGGTTGCGCAGTGTAGGGTCCAGACGGTCGCGCAGGCCGTCGCCCAGAAAATTGACAGCGAGCACGGTCAGGGTGATGGCCAGACCCGGAAAAAAGGGTACCCAGAGCGCGTCGTAGATCAGGCGTTGTCCTTCGCTGACCATCAGCCCCCAGTCTGGGGTGGGCGGCTCGACCCCGAGCCCCAGAAAACTCAGGGCAGAGGCGAAGGCGACGGCAATGGCCAGCATTGCGGTCGCCTGGACGATGATCGGCGGCAGCAGATTGGGGAGCAGATGGCGCCAGATGATCTGGGGGCCGCTGGCGCCGATGGCGTGTGAGGCGACCACGAACTGTTCGAGGGTGAGGCTCAGCGCCAGCGCCCGTGCGACGCGGGCAAAGGTTGGGACCAACGAGAATGTGACGGCGATGATGGCGTTGGGGACCCCTGTGCCCAGCGCAGCGACGATCAGAATGGCGAGCAGCACGGCGGGGAAGCTCAACATTACATCGATCAGCCGCATCAGCAGGTTGTCCACCCGGCCGCCCAGATAGCCGGCCAGCGTGCCGATGGCGGTGCCAGCCACAGCGGCGGCCAGCACCGAGAGGAAACTGGTCAACAACACCGGGCGCCCGCCGTACAAGACACGGGTCAGCAGATCCCGGCCAAACTCATCGGTGCCGAACAGATGGGGCCAAGACGGGGCCTGCAACCGCTGTGGGATGTCGATCTGGATCGGATCGTAGGGAGAGAGCAGCGGGGCGGCGACGCTGCAGAGGACCACGAAGAGCAGAAAGAGCCCACCGACGGTGGCGGCCAGATGTTGGCCTGCCAGCGCCTGCCAGCGCTGGAGCTGGCGGGTGACCGCAGGGGTGTGCTCTACATCGGAGCGGGAACGTCTGACAGTGGCCATCGATCCTCCCTGAGAGGCGAAAGAGTTGCCGCCGGCCGGCCTCTCTGGCTGCCCCCTGGAAACCAGAAGGCAGCCAGAGAGACCGGTGGAGCAGTCTAGCTGAGCCAGACTTTTTCCAGGAAGATTCGTTCGGTGGCAGCCGCACCAGGCAGCAGCCCTTCTACATTGGTCGCCATGACAGTCGGCTTGGTGTAGTAGGCCAGCATGATGTAGGGCAGCTCCTCCAGAATCATTGCCTGAATCTCTTGGTAGATGGCGACCCGTTTTTCGGGGTCCTGTTCGCTCTTGCCTGCGGCGAGCAGCTCGTCCATCTTGGCCGAGTACTCGGGCAGGGCTGTGACGATTCCGGTCTCAAACTGAGCGCCGGAGCCGCCGGACTGCAGAAGCGCGACCTTGTCGTCCGGATCGGGGATCCAGAGCGAGCGCTGGTTCATGCTCAGCTGTGCCTGGCCGCCGAAGATCTTGCCCCAGTAGGAGCCAGCGTCCTGTGCGTCCAGGGTCACCGCAAAGCCGACCGCTTCCAGGTCTCCTTTGATCAGCTCGGCCATCTGTGGCCAGAAGCGATTGCTTTCGTAGGTGAAGGTGATCGGGATCGGGGTCGTCAGGCCGCTTGCGGTGATATGTTCCTGGGCTTTGGCCAGATCTTGTTTGCTGAGCTCTTTGCCTGCGGGGTCGAAGCCCAGCTCGGTCGGGCCGACCAGCGTGGCCGGTTCTTCGCCCAGCCCGTAAAGCACAGCCTGGATCAGATTTTCGCGGTTGACGGCGTAGTTGATCGCCTTGCGCACATCTTTGTTGTCGGTCGGTGCGTTGAGCATGCAGCAGGCCAGGAAGAGGTCGACCACTGGCTCGCCGGCCACCACTTTTTTGCTGGCATCTTGCTGCAGGCGTGGGATGGCCGAGGAGGGGGGGTAGGGTGCGAAATTGACCTCGCCGGCCTCGATGGCGGAGAGCATGGCGCCTTCGTCCGGGTAGCCGCGGATCACGATTTCGTCGAGGTGGGGGCGGCCCAGGTAGTATTGTTCGAAGGCGACCAGCTGTGCTTCGGCGCCGGGGGTGAACTTTTCCAGCTTGAAGGGGCCGGCGCTGACCAGATTGGTGGCGATCCCCTGTTGGAGCTCGTCGAGCGCTTTGGTGCTGATGATCACGGCCGAGGGGTGGAAGAGGCGGTAGAGGTAGGTGGCGTCGGGGGCTTCCAGCTCGACCACGACGGTCATCTCGTCGGCGGCTGTAATGTTTTTGCGCCCGGTGGTGAAGGCGGTGTGCATGTACAGCCCTTCGACGTAGCTGGGGTCGTCGGGGTTGGTCTGGCGGGTCAGGCTGCGCACCACGGCATTGGCGTCGACCGGGGTGCCGTCGTGGAAGCTCATGCCCGGGCGAATGGAGAAGGTGTAGGTCTTGCCATCTTCCGAGAGGGTCCAGGACTCGGCGAGGAAGCCTTCGGCCGGGTCTGTCCAGTTGCCGTTCGAGTTGGGGCGGGTCAGGTAGCCGGCGATGTTGTCGACGATGTTGATGATCCCGAAGCCGTTCCAGAGGCCTGGTTCGAGCGATTCGCCGATCGCCTCAGCGGCGAAGACCAGCCGCCCGCCGTTCTGGGGGGTGGTGGCCCCTTCTCCGGCGGGGGCCGCTTCTCCGGCGGGGGCGGCACAGCCAGCTGTGAGCTGCGCCATCGCCATCAGCCCGGCGAACCCTGCTGTGCCCTGCAGGAACCGGCGCCGTGTCAGCAGGGCCTCCTGTACAGCGTTCAGATACTTTTCGTGGTCACGTTGTGTACTCATTTGGATGGTCTCCTTGCAAACCAGAAACTGCGGTCGATGATAGATGCGGATCCCCTTGGAAAACAGATGACCCGCCGGCCAGACATTGTTTTTGGGAGGTACCAGGACAGCATAGCAGACCCATTGAAACAGAATATCGTCATTTTGTCTAATGATTAGACGATGGGTCTAAGCAGCTTGCACAAGAGCGGCGCTGTGGGCGAGCTGCTCGATGCAGCTGCCCAGGGCAGCGACAAAATCGCCTTCGACGGCGCATTCAAAACTGTACCAGCCGTCGTACCTGGCAGTGTGCAAGGTGTGCAGGGCGGCTGTGAAATCGAGATGACCCTGGCCGGGCAGGCGGCGGTTGTTGTCGGCCAGGTGGACATGGCGCAGCCAGGGGCTGGCCTGTTGGAGGGCGGTGAGTGGTGCGGCCTCGGTGATGTTCATATTGTGGAGGTCGGCCACTGCGCCGGTCTGGGCGCCGGTGGCCAGCGCCAGGGTTTGGCAGAGGGGGGTGACCTGTTCGAGCCGTTGCCAGAAGCGCCCTTCGAACTGGGTGATCGGTTCCAGGTAGAGGGGGACGCGGTGGCGTGCGCAGGCCTGGCCGATGGTGAGGGTTGCGGCGGCGACGAGGGCGATTTCGTGGGCGGTCGGCGCTGGGAAGGGCGGAAAGAGTGGCAGGGGATTTTGGGGCTGGTATTCGGGGGTGATGAGCAGGGCGGCGCCCAGGTCGGCGACGGCGGCGGCGGCCTCTTCGACCCAGCCGAGCGGGCCGGGTTGGTGGAGGGCGAGTCCGCCCAGGATCACGACGGCGGGGGAGAGGTTGGTGGCGGCGGCGGCCTTTTCGACCTTTCTGCGCCAGTCGGCGAGGGGTGTGGTGGGGAAGAGGAGTGTTTCGAAGCCGCGGCAGCCGGCGGCGGCGATGGCCGCGCACTGTTCGGCCAGGGTGGAACCGGGTGCTGCGGTGGTCAGGCAGGCAAAGCGCATCATGGCAGGTTTCAGGCGTCGATCTCGGCGATCACCTCGCCGACGGGGGCTTCGTCGTCGATCTGGAAGTGGAGGGCGGCCACCCGTCCGGAGAGAGGGGATTCGACCTCGGTGTCGACCTTTTCGGTCTGGACGGTGACGAGCGGCTCGCCGGCGGCGATCGGGTCGCCGACCTGTTTGTGCCACTGGACGATAATTCCTTCGGTCATGGTCATGCCGAATTTGGGCATGTAGATCGGATGCAGGGCCATGGTCAGTTCCTTTCGATCTGGGTGGTTGCCATCACGCGGTGGGCGGCGGCGACGATGGCGGCGGGTTGTGGGATCACCATTTTTTCGAGTGTTGGGCTGAAGGGGATGGGGACGTGGGCGTTGCTGATGCGTTGGACGGGGGCTTTGAGGGCGTAGAAGGCTTTTTCGCTGATGCAGGCAGCCCACTCGCTGGCTCCGCCGCAGACCGGGTAGCTTTCGTCGACGCAGATGCAGCGTCCGGTGCGTTCGACGCTGGCCAGGACGGTCTCTTCGTCCCACGGTTTGAGGGTGCGCAGGTCGACCACTTCGGCTTCGATGCCGCTTTCGGCCAGTTCGGCGGCGGCTTTGAGGGCGTGGTGGACCATCAGCCCGGCGGCCACGACGGTGAGGTCCCGGCCGGCCCGTTTGATTTCGGCTTTGCCCAGCGGGAGGGTGTACGCCTCGTCTGGCACCTCGCCGCGTTGGCTGCCGAGGGAGAGGTGGTTGAGAAAGACGACGGGGTTGTCGTCGCGGATGGCGGCTTTGAGCAGCCCTTTGACGTCGTAGGGGGTGCTGGGCATGACGACCTTGATCAAGGGCAGGTTCATGAAGAAGGGGTGGACCGGTTGGCTGTGGTGGGGGCCGGCGCCGATGCCGCCGCCGTTTTGGGTCATGAAGACGATGGGCAGCCTGGTCTGTCCGCCGAACATATAGCGCATGGCGGCGGCCTGGTTGGCGATCTGGTCGAAGGCGAGGTACAAAAAGGTGCCGAACATCAGGTCAACGACCGGGCGCAGCCCGGTGGCGGCGGCGCCGATGCCGGCGCCGGCGACCCCCAGCTCGGAGATCGGGGTGTCGACAATGCGGCTGTCGCCGAACTCGGCGTGCAGCCCGCGTGTGCCGGCGAAGACGCCGAGCCGGACATCCTCGCCGATCAGGATGACGTTGGGGTCCTGGCGGAGCTCTTCGGCCAGGGCAGCTTGAATGGCAGCGATATAGCTTTTGCGTGGCATGGTTACACCCAAGTATCTTCGTAGAGGATGGCTTCGTCGGGCGCCTCGCTGGCGCGAGCGAAGGCGACGGCATCGGTCACGGCCTGGGTGATCTCGTGGTCGAGTGTTTCCAGGGTTTCGAGTGGGATCAGGCCGCTTTCGACGATGAAGGTATGCAATTTGAGCAGGGGGTCGTTGCGGCGGGCTGCTGCCAGCTCGTCGGCCAGGCGGTACTGCTGTCCGCCGAGGAAGGCTTCTTCTCCTTCGGCGTGGCCGCCGCGGCGGTGGGTTTTGGCCTCGATGAGGGTGGGGCCTGCGCCGCGGCGGGCGCGGGCCACTGCCTCCTGGGCGACGTCATAGACTGCGAGCGCATCGGTGCCGTCGACGATCACGCCGGGGATGCCGTAGCCCTGGGCGCGCAGGGCGATGTCGCGGATGTTCATGGCATGGATGGCAGGGGTGAACTCGCCGTACTGGTTGTTTTCGCAGACAAAGAGGACGGGGAGGGCGAGTGCCGAGGCGAGGTTGAGGGACTCGTGGAAGCTGCCTTCGTTGGCGGCGCCGTCGCCAAAAAAGCTGACGGCCACCTGGTCGGTGCCGCGGGTTTTGGCGCTCAGCCCCGCGCCCACTGCGACCGGGATGCCCCCTCCCACGATCCCGCAGGCACCCAGCATGCCGATCGAAAAATCGGCGATATGCATCGAGCCTCCCTTGCCTTTGCAGTAGCCGGTGCGTTTGCCAAAGAGTTCAGCCATCATGCGCTGCATATCGCCCCCCTTGGCCAGCACGTGGCCGTGGCCGCGGTGTGTGCTCACAATGTAGTCGTCGTCGCGCAGCAGCGCGCAGACGCCGGCACCGACCGCTTCCTCGCCGATGTACAGATGGACAAAGCCTGGCAGCTGCCCTTGGGCGAAGAGGGTGCCGACCTGTTCTTCGAAGCGTCGGATGCGCAGGATGCGGGTGTAGAGGTCGAGCAGTTTGTTGGGTTCCATTCACACATTCCTTATCGGTTGAAAAACAGTGGGGCCCTGCTCTTTGGCTGGGGCCCGCACGGTGGAACGCTTTTCAGGGCGCTGTGGTGGCGCCGACCAGTTTGGCGGCAGCCAGCGCCAGCACCTGGGTCGCTGCGACGATCTGGCGGGTCTCGATGCACTCGTCTACCATCGGCCAGACCGGGATGAAGCCTGGCCCATATTCGACACACTCGATGCCAGCCCCTTTGAAGTGGCAGCTGTCGGCGGTGGCGCCGATGCGATGGCCGGCCCCCACTTCCGGCAGCGTGCCGGTGACGGTGAGGTGGCTCTCGACCACCGCGCGGGCCAGCGGGCTCTCCGGCGCGGTGGCCGGCTGCGCTGGCATGTTGGGCTGCTGGCTGCTCTGTGGGATGAGCAGCTCGTAGCGGAAGGTGGGGTCGGCTGCGGCCAGCTGGTCGAGCAGCCTGGTCATGTCCTCGCGCACGCTCTCCTCGCTCATGCCAGGAATGATGCGCAGGTCGAAGGTGAGCGTGGTGCTCTCTTGGAAGTGTTCGAGGTTGCGCACCGCCATGCGCGGGAACCCAGGCAGCAGCGGATGGGGTGCAAAGCGCAGCCAGCCGCCGGGCGCGATCGGCTGGTAGGCCGGGCTGAAGGCGTGGATCACCTTGGTGATCTGTTCGATCGGGTTGACATAGGGGACGCGGTGTTTGAACTCGCCGGTCACCCGCACCTTTCCCTGCACATAGCCGACCGAGATGAGCCCGACGTCGAGGTTGCCAGCTTCGGTGACGATGCAGCTGTGGGGGCGCAGCCCGCTCTCGATCAGGTGTACGGCGCCGACCCCGCCCCCTGTCTCTGCCACGACGCAGGCGACGACCAGGTCCCCGCGGCGTTCGAGGCCGGAACGGCGCAGGGCGTCGGCGGCTGACAAAATCGAGGCCACCCCGGCCTTCATGTTGAGGGCACCCAGCCCAAAAAGCTTGCCCTCCTCGATCACGCCGCCAAAGGGGTCGTGGCGCCACGCTTCTTCGCGAAAGGGGCGTCCCTGCCAGTCGCTGGTGTCAGTGTGGCCGCAGAGCATCAGGCTGGGGGCCTCCCCTGTGCCTTTGAGCACGCCGATCGCCTGGTGGGTGACGCCGGTCGGGTGGTGGGGGAGGTGGGGCAGCGGGACCTCCTGCAGCGTGACGGCGAAGCCGCGCGCAGCCATCCAATCGGCGATCCAGTGGCCGATGCGCGACTCATGCCACAAAAAAGAGGGGATGCGGATCAGCTCCTGGGTCAGCGAGACGGGCTCTTCCGGGTCCACGCAGGACAAAATTTTTTGCTGCCATTGCATGAGCGTTCACTCCTTTTTGATTGCCCAGACATCGAAGCCGACCTGGGCACCTCCCCACAGCTGGTGGACGCCGATCGTGTTGCGGGTGGGGTAGGGGGCGCTGAAAAACTCGCAGTAGATGCGGTCCATCTCGGCGAAGCGTTCGATCTCGGTGAGGGAGACGTTGACGCGGACGACGTCGGCGAAGCTGCAGCCTGCGGCGGCCAGCACGGCGCCGATGTTGTGCAGTGCCTGGCGGACTTCTGCGGCGAAGCCCCCTTTGACCACCCCAGAGCCGTCGGGGTGGGTGCCGAGGTAGCCAGAGGTCACGACCAGGTCGCCGATGCGCAGCGCCTGGCTGTAGCCGCTGCTGGGAATGGGGGCCTGGTCGGTGAGGATCACGTTGTCTGCTCGCATGCTCTACCCTCGGTTGTTCTCCCCGCGCCCTTCGCGCAGATAGTTGTAGATGGTGGCCCGGCTCAGCCCAAGCTGGTCGGCCACAAAAGGCACCATCTTTTTGATTTGAAAGACCCCTTTGTCGTCGAGCCGGCGGATCAGGCCGATCTTGTCGTCGCGGTTGAGGAGCAGCTGTCCCTGGCCGATCTCGCCCAGCGTCTCGGCGATCAGGTTCTGCACCGTCTCCTCGATGTCGTCGGTGAAGGTCTCGACAATCTCATGGGCGCTGCTGGTCGAAAGAAAGCGTCCCAGCTGGCCGCGCATCGCCACGAAGGCGCTGATGTCCAGGTTGATGCAGAAGGCCCCGTAGGCGTGGCCGTCGCCGTCGCGCAAAAAGACGGTGCAGGACTTCATGTGCCGTCCGCCCGGCAGGCTGGTCAGATAATTGTACAGATCTTCGTCGGTCTCACCGTCGCTGGCTTTGGCCAGGAGCAGGTCGGTGGCCGAACCGCCGATGTGGCGGTCGGTGATGTTGCCAGCCAGATAGACGATCGAATGTTCGAAGTCGGCGAAGTCGTGGATCACCACCTCGCAGAAGGGTTCGAAGAGCTTCTCCAACGCCACGGCAAGCTGGCGCAGGACACCGTACGTAGGCCCCGGGATCGAAGGTGCCTCGGCTTGCAGTGGGTTGCGCAGGGTCTCCATGGCTGACAGCTCCAATGGGCGTGTATCCGGTCATTGACACTCTCCTTGCCAAGAATAGCGCAGTTTTTACAGAATGTCAATTATCTAGACGATACGTCTGCTGCTGCGCTCTCCCCCGCAGGGATGCAGTTTCGGGCAGGGCAAAAGCAACCTGCAAGAAATAGAATTTGTCTTCTCAGCACTTTTCTGTGTAATACTTCTTTTCAGCCCAGCGGGGTGCAGGGATCGGGTGTATTGGCGAGTGGCCAGCTGAAGAAAACAGGGGGGAGCGCATGGGGGAGAGCACGGGGGGAAAAGGGGACGGCGTTCTGTATGTGCAGAAGGGGCCGGCGACGATGACCGAGATGAGCAGCCACGATCTGGCGCGGGCGCGCGAGCAGACCGATGTTGTGTTGCTCCCTTTTGGGGCGCTTGAAGCGCACGGGGATCATCTGCCGTTGGGGACGGACAGCATGGAGGCGCGTGAAATCTGTCGGCGGGTGGCGTTGAGGCTGGCGGACAGCGGCTGTCCAGTGGTGATCGGGCCGGTGATTCCGTTTGGGAGCTCCAACTTTCATCTGGGGTATCCGGGCACGGTCTCGCTCAAGCCGGAGACATTGATTGCGTTGAGCCGTGACGTCTGTTTGAGCCTCTATCAGAGTGGGTTTCGGCGATTTGTCTTTGTGCACGGCCATGACGGCAGCTTGCCGTCGATGATGGTGGCGGCGCAGATTCTGGTGGAGGAGACGCCTGCTGCCGAGGCGATGGTGCTCAACTGGCTGACGCCGTTGAGCAAGGTGTACAGCACGATCCAGCTTTCCAAAGCGAGTGAGGGGCATGGGGGCGAAGGGGAGACGGCGCGGCTGCTGGTGACGCATCCGGAGCTGGTGCATCCTGAGCGCAGCGAGCCTTTTCACCTTACGAGCGAGCAGATGCGCAAACTGCAGGGGCCGGAGCACATCAAGACAGGCGGGGCCATTTTTTACAGCACGCGCAAGTATCCGAACGACTACATCGGCACGCCGGGTCTGGCGCGTCCTGAGACGGGGGAGAAGGGGTATGGGGTGATTGTGGAGTGGATCTGTGCGGTGATCCAGCGGGATCTCTTCGGGGGGGCTGTGGTCCCTTAAAAGGGCGTGTGGGGGGTGTTGGGGCGTGGTCCCAAGGAGAGAGGGCGATGTTGTTGCAAAGGGCGAGATTGGGGGAGACGGTTGCGGCGTTGCGCGGCGGGGAGCTGGACTTGCACCTCTACGTGGAGGCTGTCTGTGACCGCATCGAGGCGGTCGACGGTCTGGTGCAGGCATTTTTGCCCGAGGCTGAACGGCGCCGTCGTCTGCACAGTGCTGCCGACGACCTGTTGGCGACCTTTCCGGTGCCGGAGGAGAGGCCTGTGTTGTTTGGGGTGGCTGCGGGCATCAAAGATATTTTTCATGTCAAGGAGTTTCTGACGCGGGGGGGCAGCACGTTGCCGCCGGAGCGTCTGGCTGGCCCGGAGGCGGTCAGTGTTCGGCGTCTGCGCGATGCGGGGGGGCTGGTGGCGGGCAAGACGGTGACCACGGAATTTGCCTATTTCGAGCCGGGTCCGACCGCCAATCCGCACAACCTGGCCCACACGCCTGGCGGGTCGAGCAGCGGGTCGGCGGCGGCGGTAGCGGCGGGGCTTTGTCCGCTGGCCTTTGGCACGCAGACGATCGGCTCGGTGATTCGGCCGGCGGCCTTTTGTGGGATCGTCGGTTTCAAGCCGACGTTGCAGCGTATTCCGACAGCGGGGCTGCTTTATTTTTCGCGTACGGTCGACCAGGTGGGTCTGTTTACGCAGGATGTTGCGGGCATGGTGTTGGCGGCTTCGGCGCTCTGCGACGACTGGGAGGAGGTCAAGCTGAGTGCCGACGACCTTCCGGTGTTGGGGGTGGCGGACGGGCCCTATTTGCGTCAGGCGACGCCGGAGGCGCTGGCGCTTTTTCGGCGTCAGCTGGCGCGGTTGGAGGCAGAGGGGTACACCCTCTGGCATGTGCCGACGCTGCTTGACATCGAGGCATTGAACCGTTGGCATCGTCGTCTGGTCTTTGCCGAGTTTGCGCGCGAGCATGCGCAGCTGTATGGGGACTTTGGGGAGCGTTACCGCCCGCGCACGGCGGAGATTGTGCGGTTGGGGCAGCAGGTCAGCGACGGCGAGCTGGCGGATCTGCGGGGGGCCTGTCTGGGGCTGCGTGATAGCTTGGAGAAGCAGATGCAGCAGGCGGGGATCGACCTTTGGGTGGCGCCGGCGGCGTTGGGGCCGGCGCCGGCGGGTCTGCAGGGGACGGGCGACCCCAACATGAACCTGCCCTGGACGACGGCTGGTTTTCCGGCCTTGACCGTGCCGGCGGGTGGGGTGCGGGGGTTGCCGGTCGGTTTGCAGCTGGTGGCGCGCTTCAGCGACGACGAGCTGTTGCTGGCCTGGGCAGAAGAAATTGCGACGATTGTGGCGTGAGCGATGGAAACTTCTCTGTTTGACTATCTGCTGCCGCCGGGGGTGATCGCCCAACAGCCAGCGGAGCCGCGCGACAGCAGCCGGCTGCTGGTTTTGGATCGGGCCAGTGGGCGGGTCGTGCACCGCCATTTTCGTGACCTGGGCAGCTTTTTGCGGCCGGGCGACCTGCTGGTGGGGAACGACAGCCGTGTGATCCCGGCGCGGCTGCGTGGGCGCAAAGCGACTGGGGGGGAAGTGGAGCTCTTTCTGCTGCGGGCGCGCGGGGGGGAGGGACGGGTGTGGGAGTGTCTGGTGCGTGGCCGCGGGCTGGGGGTGGGGGTGCGGGTGGCAGTGGGCGCGTTGGCGGCCACTGTGGTGGCGGTGGGCTCGACGGGGGTACGGCTGGTCGAGTTCAGCGAGCCGGTGCATCCTTCTGCTCAGGAATTGGGAGAAGTGCCGCTGCCGCCGTACATCACGGCCTATACGGGGGATCGCGAGCGGTATCAGACGGTCTACAGCAGGGCGGAGGGCAGTGTTGCGGCGCCGACGGCCGGGCTGCACTTCACCCCTGCGCTGCTGGGGGCGCTGCGGGAAGAGGGGGTTGCCTTTGACACGGTGACGCTGCATGTCGGGCTGGACACGTTCAAGCCGATCGAAAGCGAGCGGGTGGAGGCGCATCCGATCCACAGCGAGTGGGCTGAATTGAGCGTAGAGACGGCGCGGCGGGTCAACGAGACCACGCTGGCGCAGGGGCGGGTGGTGGCGGTCGGGACGACCACGGTGCGCACGCTGGAGTGGGGGGCGACGGGCGCACAGGGGCTCGATCCTGCTGGCTCGGAGTCATGTCCTTGGCAGCGGGTTGCTGCGTTTGGGGGGGAGGTCAACCTCTTCATCTATCCGGGCTATCGATTTCGGGCGGTGGATGCGCTGATCACCAACTTTCATCTGCCGCGTTCGAGCCTGCTGCTGCTGGTGAGCGCCTTTATTGCCCAGAAACACCGGGAGGACCTTGACGCTGGTCGGCGCATTCTGCTGGACACCTACGCCCAGGCGATCGAGGCGGGGTATCGGTTCTTTTCGTTTGGGGATGCGATGTTGATTGTGTGACGGGGGGCAGCGGTGTGCTCTGTGTTCGGGGCCAGGGGGAGAGTGTGTCTTGAGGGCAGGCAGCGTCTCACCGCCAATGCATGGCATGATTTGATGCTCCCCGACGTGGGTGCAATATAATAGCAGTCGTTTGAATAGCGACACACGAGATCGAGTATACGCCGATGCCGTGCAGCATGACCAAAAATGACAACTATCAGAGAACAACCCAAGACAAGCATTCACTTTTGATTGACTATGGCTCATATTTCCGCTCTTTTCATGGCTGGGGCTGCGGTTTACGCCGGGATACGTGTCTACCAGCAGAAGTCGCGCTCTGCTGTCACCAAACGCTTGCATGGAGAGGCGCATTTGCCGAAATCGCCTTCCATCCTGACCCAACTCAAGGAGAACACTCAGCAGATATCACAACAGGTGGTCGATACATTGGCTGGGCGCGAGCGCCAGCAGTATGCGGCGGCGATGGACTCAGCGGCTGACGCGGCACCTGTGAGTGCCGAAGAGCAGCAGGCCAATCTCTATGCCGGAGTGGCATTTGCCAGCCTGGGCGCCTCGATTGCGGGGCATGTGCTCTATCCCCCACTGGCCTTGTTGAGTATTCCTGGTCTGATCTACACCGCATACCCATTCGTGAAGACTGGATATGACGATCTGCGTGTAAAGCGCAAAGTGACGGCGACGACCCTTGACCTGATCTCGATTCCTACCGTCACTTTGATGGGGAATTTCATGGCGGCTTCCCTGGCTGTGTCGTTGCTCTCGCTCAGCCAGGCGGTGCTCAAACGCACCGAAGACCGCTCCATGCAGAGTATGCTCGACATTCTGGGCGAACAGCCTGCCACCATCTGGGTATTGGTTGACGATGCCGAGGTGGAAATACCGTTTGCAGACCTGAAGGCTGGCGATATCCTGGTCATTACTGCTGGGCAGATGGTACTAGCCGATGGTGTGATCGTCAGCGGCGCTGCTTCTATCGATCAGCGTATGTTGACGGGCGAGTCACAGCCTGCCGAGAAGTCAGCTGGCGATGAGGTCTTTGCCGCCTCGCTCCTGCTGGCAGGCCGTCTGTTGGTAGAAGTAAAACGTGCGGGGAAGGCCACGATTGCGGCAAAGATCGCGGATATCCTTGTCAAGACCGCTGATTACAAGCAAACCTTTGCGTTGCGCAGCCAGGTGCTTTCCGATCGCTGGAGTTTGCCGACACTCGCTGCGGCGGGCGCTGCCTTGCCTTTTGCCGGGGTTGGCGGCAGCATGGCCGTTCTGCTCAGTTCACTCGGCTATAACCTGCGCATTATCGGCCCGCTGAGCATGTTGAACTTCCTGCGGCTGGCCGCCTGCGGCGGTATTCTTGTGAAAGAAGCACGTGCTCTGGATGTACTGCCGACAATCGATACGGTCGTCTTTGACAAGACCGGCACCCTGACGTTGGAGCAGCCAGAGGTATGGCAGATCCACACCTATGCCGATTGGACGGCGGACGAAATCTTGTGTTACGCCGCTGCCGCTGAAAGTCGCCAATCTCACCCGATTGCCCGCGCCATCATGGCTGCAGCCCACGCCCGTGCGCTGATCATCCCGCCGATCGCCGACGCGCGCTATGAGGTGGGCTATGGTCTCAAAGTCACACTGGACGGCAAGACGATCAGCATCGGCAGCGAGCGCTTCATGGGGATGGAAGGAGTTCCGCTCCCGTCCACCCTAGACAATTTGCAAAATACTGCGCATGTCCGGGGTCATTCGCTGGTATTTGTCAGCATCGACGGCATCGTGGCGGGTGCAATTGAATTGGTGCCAGCTGTGCGCCCCGAAGCCAGGCAGACCATCGCTGCATTGGCAGCACGCGGCCTGACACTTTATATCATCTCCGGTGACCAGGAACAGCCTACCCGCCACCTGGCCGAGATGCTCGGCATTCAGCACTACTTTGCCAACGTCCTGCCTGAACACAAGGCTACTTTGCTCCGACAGCTGCAACAAGACGGCCGTTGCGTCTGTTTTGTGGGGGATGGCATCAACGACGCGATTGCACTCAAGCAGGCTGACCTTTCCGTCTCGCTGCGGGGCGCCTCGACCATTGCCACGGATACAGCGCAGATCATCCTGATGGATGCGTCTCTCGACCAGTTTGCAGAGCTTTTCAACCTGGCGGATGCCTACAACGGCAACATGCGCACCAATTATTTGATCTCCATGGTGCCCGGAATGGTCGTGATTGGCGGGGTGTTCATGCTTCATTTCGGGGTGATCTCATCGATTATGCTTTACAACCTGGGATTGGTGATCGGGGTGGTCAATGCCATGTCGCCACTTTTGCGCCTGCGGCAGCAATCTGTCTCTCCTGCATCTGGCACTGAAAATCGCCCTCGCGAAGACAGGGCTGAGCTCTCTGTGACAGAAGAAAGCATAAAAGAGCGACCATGAATCTCGCCAATCTCGTCGAACAAGGGGCGCGTCTTTGTCCTGATCAGCCAGCTCTTCACTTTGAGGGCGAGACATTTTCCTATCGTCAGCTAGGGGAGGCAAGCAGCCGTGCCGCGAACGGCTTTGCCGGGCTGGGCATCGGGCGTGGGGATCGGGTGGCGCTCTGGCTGCCAAACACGGTGGCCTTTGTCATCGCCTACCTGGGTGTCCATAAATTGGGGGCAGTTGCCGTGACGATCAACACGGCGTTGACTGCCGAGGAACTTGGCTTCATTCTCAATGATTGTGGCGCCCGGCTGTTCCTGACAACTGCTGAGATGTACTTTGCGCTTCCTGCGGCTGAATTGATCGCTGCCGCACCGGAGCTTCAGCATGTGGTGCTCATCGAAGGCGCAGGGGAAGATACAGAGGAGGGCGCGATTGCCTTTGCTGATCTGCTTCGCCGGGGGGCGGCTACATTCTGCTGCGCTGAGATGGCGTCTGACGACCCTGCCCTGATTCTCTACACATCGGGCACCACAGGGTTTCCCAAAGGTGCCGTACTCGCACATGGGGCAGCGATCGCTGCCGTTGAGACGGCAGTTGCAGCTTTTGGAATAGCTCCGGGGGATCGCGTACTTCTCCCCCTGGCCACATTTCACAGCTTTGGGCAGACAGCTGCGCTCCTGCCAGCGCTGGCCGCCGGGGCTACGCTCCTTCTACACCGCCAGTTTGAGTTGCAGCCAGTGCTCCGTGCGATTGAAGAGCAGAAGGCAACCGTCTTCTTTGGCGTACCGACATTGTACATCCTGCTGCAGTCACATGCTGCACCTGCACAACTCCAATCTGTGCGCCGCTTTTTTTCTGCCGGTGCACCGCTACCCGTCGCAGTCGCCCACCAGTGGTACACCACCTTCAAAGTTCCGATTCACGAGGGATACGGCCTGACCGAAATTTTTTTGGGCACGTTCAACGCTGATCCAATCTCCAGGCCAGGCTCTGTCGGCAGGCCACTGCCAGGTGTTCGGATCCGTATTGCCGATGCCACGGGCGCGTCTGCGCGCCCAGGCGAAGCGGGGGAGGTGTTGATTGCCACACCGAGCATGATGCTTGGCTACTGGCGCCGTCCGGACGAGAGCGCTGCCGTCTTGCGTAACGGCTGGCTGCACACCGGAGATATGGGGCGCATGGATGAGGATGGCTATCTTACGATCGTCGATCGCCTCAAAGACATGGTCAATGTCGGCGGTGTCAAAGTCTACCCTTCAGAGGTCGAACACGTTCTGTATCAACACCCGGCTGTGGCGGAGGCCGCCGTCTATGGCATCCCGGAAGCAGTATTGGGTGAACAGGTACAGGCCAGCGTTGTTTTGAAAGCTGGCGCCGACGTCCCCCCGCAGGCGCTCATCGCCTTCTGTCGTCAGCGATTGGCTGAGTTCAAAGTTCCCAGTGTAGTGCGGTTTGTCGATCAATTGCCGAAGAACCGTTCCGGCAAAGTCCTCAAACGGCTCCTGCGCGACACGGCGCAAGCGAAGGAGGGTCTTCTCCCGATGGCTGTGCTCCCTCAAGGAGCGGAGAATCCTCCTGTCCCCACCTTGGGGGAGGCTGGGCATCTCGCCCTCCCCGACGACCGCACCGGTGCTGTTGGACAATGGATGGCCACCTGGCTTGCGGATCAGCTTGACGTCGCAGTCGAGCAAATCGGCTGGGCCGAGCCTTTTGCCGAGCTCGGTCTGACCTCGGTCATGGCCGTGAATTTCGCGCGGGCGCTGGGCGACTGGCTGGGACAGCCAATCGAGGCGATCTTGCTCTGGAGTTTTCCCACCATCGATGCCCTCATCCGCCATCTGCAGACAGTCCCGGCGGCCTCTGCCACCAGCGCACCGGCAGGCTCACCCAGCCATGGCCGGGCCGAACCGATTGCCTTGATCGGCATGGGGTGTCGCTTTCCGGGGGGGGCCAGGACCCCGGAAAAATTCTGGCAGATCCTCTACAACGGAATAGACCCGGTACGCGATATTCCGGCTGACCGCTGGAATGTCGATGACTACTATGTTGCCGGTTCCCGCACTGCCGGAAAGATGTATGTGCGTGCAGGTTGTTTTTTGGAGGATGTCGATCAATTTGATCCCCAATTGTTTGGTATTTTATCCCTCGAGGCAGCCAGCATGGATCCGCAACAGCGTCTGTTGCTGGAAGTCGCCTGGGAAGCGCTGGAACATGCCAATCTGCCAATCGACGCCCTGCGCGAAAGCCGCACAGGGGTCTATGTGGGCGCTTTCTGGGATGATTATTCGGCGGCGAACCTATACAATGCTGCCGCAGAGCAGATTGACAGCTACCGGCTGCTTAGCAACCTGCGTGGCATGACTGCTGGTCGGCTGGCCTATACCTTGGGGCTGCATGGGCCAGCCATGCAAGTCGACACGGCCTGTTCCTCTTCGCTGCTGGCGGTCCATCTGGCCTGTCAGGCATTGCGCACCGGCGAATGTGACCTGGCGCTGGCTGGTGGTGTCAGTCTGCTACTCGCACCAGAGCAACTGCTTGGCCTCTGCCAGATGGGGGCAGTCTCCGCAGACGGACGCTGCAAAAGCTTTGCCGCTGAGGCGGATGGCTTTGGTATCGGCGAAGGATGTGGCATGGTCGTTTTGAAACGGCTTGCCGATGCTGTTGCGGCGGGGGATCACATCCTGGGCGTGATTCGTGGTTCAGCGGTCAACCACGATGGGCCGAGCAACGGGCTCACTGCGCCCAATGGGCGTGCACAGGAAGCTCTGGTGCGTCAGGCACTCGCCAACGCCGACGTCTCTCCGGAACAGATTCAATTTGTCGAGACCCATGGCACAGGCACCATTTTAGGCGATCCGATTGAGGTGCAAGCGCTCCTGAGCGTCCTCGGCCAGGTTCGCACGCAGCCGCTCCTGCTGGGCTCGGTCAAGAGCAACATTGGACATCTGTCAGCGGCAGCTGGTGTTGCTGCTTTGATCAAGGTTGTCCTGTCCCTGAATGCAGGTGAAATTCCGCCGAATTTACACTTCACCACGCCCAACCCTCACATTTCCTGGGCAACTGCGCCGGTGGCAGTGCCTGTAGTGCCCACACCCTGGCCGACAGCGGAACGCCGTCTGGCGGGTGTCAGCAGCTTTGGCTTGAGCGGAACGAATGTCCACCTGATCGTTGAGGCGGCACCATCCACTGACAGGCGTGCATCCACCGCCGTTGTCCCCGCAACGCCTGTAGAGCGGCCAGGTCACCTGCTGCCGCTTTCGGCCAGGAGTGCGCCAGCGCTGGCTGCGCAGGCCAGACAGCTGGAACAGTGGTTGGCAGCGCAACCGATGCCTGCCGATCCGCAGCGCTGGCTGGCAGATATCTGTCACACGGCTGCCACCGGGCGCGCGCATTGGGAGCACCGTCTGAGCATCATCGCCCCAGATTTGGCAACGCTGCGTGCCAGGCTGCAGCAGGCGCAGGCGGGCGTGAGTGCGCCTGGCATCCTCTACGGCGTCAAAGACAGCGCTGCTCCTCGGGTTGCCTTCCTCTTCCCGGGACAGGGGCCACAGTACGCAGGTATGGGGCGCCAGCTCTACGCCACACAGCCGCTTTTTCGTCGGACGCTGGCACAATGTGATGAGATCCTGCATGCCTACCTGGATCAGTCGCTCTTGACCCTTCTGTACGGCCCCGATTCAGCGCAGGCGGACGCGTTGCTCAATGATGCCACCTACGCCCAGCCGGCGCTCTTTGCGCTGGAATATGCGCTCGCCATCCTATGGCGATCCTGGGGCATTGAGCCAGCGGTGCTCATCGGGCACAGTCTGGGCGAATATGCTGCGGCCTGCCTGGCGGGGGTTTTTTCTTTGGCTGATGGCCTGAAGCTGGTTGCAACTCGCGGGCGGCTGATGCAGGTGGAAGCCCCACGCGGCCAGATGGTGGCTGTCCTTGGCCACGAAGCAGTGGTGCGGGAGATTCTGGCACCCTACGCGCACACAGTGGCACTGGCCGCTATCAACACACCGCAGAGCCTGGTCATTGCTGGCAGCCCCGAATTCATTCAAGCCGCAAACTGTGATCTCCGGCAGGCTGGCATCGAAACACGCCCGCTCAAGATCTATGTCGCCTCCCATTCCCCTCTCATGGAACCGATCCTGGCTGAATTTGCCGCTGTGGCTCGCACCGTCACCTTTCATCGGCCATCTCTCCCCGTCATCTCGAATGTCACTGGCGAGCTGGCCGATGAGTTGCTCGCAACCCCGGACTATTGGTGCCGCCATCTGCGTGAGCCGGTGCAGTTTGCCCAGGGGATGGCGACGATCGCTGGGCTGGGCATCGATACCTTTGTCGAAGCAGGCCCCAAAGCCACGCTGTTGGGGCTGGGTCAACAGTGCCTGTCTGATAGTGCGGCCCAACACTGGCTGCGCAGTATTCACCCCAGCACAGAGGAGTGGAGCCAGATGCTGGAGAGCCTGGCCGTTTTATATGGGTACAACGCCAGGGTTGACTGGCAGGGCTTTGAGCAGGGGTACAGCCGTGCGAAGGTGACGTTGCCCGGCTATCCTTTCCAGCGTCAGCGCTACTGGCTCACCGAGAGCAGTCCTCAGACCCGCCGTCTATCGCCGGCAGCAGCACCGCCGGGCAGGCTCCAGCCTCCTGCCGGACACCCATTCTTGGGAGAGCAGGTGCACTCGGTCGTGACGGCGCGCAGCCAGGAAGTGCTCTATGCGGGCCAGGTCGATCTGGTCAGGCTGCCGTATCTGGCCGATCACACGCTCTTCGAGCAGCCGGTCATCCCTGGTGCTGCGTTCATCGAGATGATCCTGGCAGCCGCCACGCAATTGTGGCCGCAACGACAATTCTTCTTGGCGGGGTGCTCCATCCAGCAAGGTCTCTTCCTGTCGGAGGACGATCCGGCTGGTGAGTCGGCGAGCGTGACACTGCAGACCCTCTTCACGCCCACTGCCACGGGGTATCAATGGCAGATCTACAGCCGGGCTGGCGACGCACAGCCGGCTGATGGGTGGACGCTGCACGCGACAGGCAGCCTCACAGAATGCCAGGCCGCTCCGTCTCAGAGGTTGCCCTTGCCTGTGCCAGTGGACCTGGCGGCTCTGCAGTTGCGTTGTCATACGGCTGTCGACCTGGGGGACTATGAGCAGCGTCTGCAAGCCGTCGGGATCGCCTACGGCCCCTGCTTTCAGTCGCTGACGGACCTTTGGCTGGGGGAGGATGAGGCACTGGGGTATGCCCGCCTGCCCGCCGCATTGGATGGGACAGCCGACAGTTATCAGTTTCACCCAGTTCTGCTCGATGCTGTGCTTCGCGTCACCAGCAGTCTGCTGCCGGCAGATGAGTCAGAGTTGTATCTGCCTTTTGGTATGGAGCAACTGCTCTTGTACAGTCAGGGTCCCCACACCTGCCTGTGGAGTCATGTGCAACGCCGCGCCTCTGCTCCTGGCAGCCAGCAAGTTGACATCACGCTGCTGGATGCGACAGGCGGTGTGGTGGCACGTTGTGTCAACTTTGAACTCCGTCGGGCCGCCCGCCAGCTGTTGCTCGGAGAGCGACAGGGGCTGGACTGGCTGTACAAGATCGCCTGGCAACCCGCTGCGCGGTCGGGTCACTCTCCCTTTGGCAGGTCAAAGGGGCGCTGGATCATCCTGTCCGATCGCCAGGGGTATGGCGCCGGACTGTCGGCATACCTGGAAGCGCAGGGGGAAGAATGTTTCCTCCTCGACCGCGCTGCGCTGGGTGAACTGGTTGCCTCGCCAGCTCTCTTCACCGGGCTGTTGCAGGAGCAGCAACTGGCTGGCACAGCCGGCCTGCGCGGGATCGTCTATCTCTGGGGTCTCAACACAACAGTGACTGCCGATGACGAAGTGCCGTCGCTGGCTTTGCAGTTGAGCACCGAAGTGCTCCACCTTGTGCAGGCGCTGTTGAAGGAGGAACATGCCCCTCGTTTGTGGCTTGTTAGCCAGCAGGCCGTCAGCACAGGGGGAAGTGAGGCCCCGTTGCCAGTTGCTGTGCACCAGGCGCCGCTCTGGGGGATCGGGCGCACCCTGCACTGGGAACAGCCAGAACTGGCCACCGTCTGTATCGATCTGGCAGGGGATCTGCCGGCCGCAGCGGGTGCACAGGCTTTGTTTGAGGAGGTGTGGTATGCAGATGCCGAAAACCAGATCCTTCGGCATGGGGCGGAGCGGCGGGTTGCCCGTCTGGTGCGCCATCGTACGGCTGCGTCATTGCCGCGCAACCTGAACCCGCATGCCAGCTATCTGGTGACAGGGGGAGTAGGGGGCCTGGGTCTGGTCGTTGCTCGGTGGCTGGTTGCCCAGGGCGCCCGCAACCTTGTCCTGGCAGGCCGTCATGGGGCAGTGACACCAACAGCACAGGATGCCATCCAGACGATGGAGGAATCTGGCGCAAATGTGAGCGTGGTGCAGGCAGACATTGCCGACGCAGATGCCGTGCAGCGGCTGCTAGAAACCTGCCAAACCCTGGGCCCCCTCTGCGGCATTGTCCACGCAGCCGGCGTCATCGATGATGCGCTCTTGAGCCAGCAGACAGCCACACGCTTGGCCAGGGTGATGGCGCCCAAAATCTCTGGAACCTGGCATCTGCACACGCAAACGCGTAACCTGGCGCTCGATTTTTTTGTCTGTTTTTCATCGGTTTCTTCCTTGCTCGGCAACCGTGGGCAGAGCAATTATGCGGCGGCGAACGCGTTCATGGACGCGCTCGCCTTCCTGCGCCACCAGGAGGGCATTCCTGGCCTGGCGATCAACTGGGGCGGCTGGTCTGATGTGGGCCTGGCGGCTGAACTGGTCAAGACGACCGAGGCCACAGGCCTGGGTTCAATCTCGCCGCACCAGGGTGTTCATCTGCTCGGTCTGCTTCTCACCCAAGGCATCCCGCAGGTGGGCGTGTTGCCCATTCAGTGGCGGAGATTCCAAAGCAACATTGGCAGTCAAGGGACTCTGCCGATCTTGCGCGAACTGTTGGCGCCTGTCACGCCGCACCCCAATGCGCTGTCTGTGCGTCAGCAGCTCACCCGACTTGGCCCTGAGGAGCGCCGCGCCCTGGTGCAGATGCACCTGGAGGCCGTGCTCCAGCAGCTGGTGGGTGCAACGCCCGCCAAAGATGAAAGCTTTTTGTTCTTTGGGCTGGACTCTTTGATGTCCATTCAACTGACCAATCGCCTGGCGGCCATGTTCGAGCTTGCCCTGCCTGCAACACTGGCGTTCAAGTATGAGACAATTGACCGCCTGACTCAGCATCTGCTCGACACCATTGAGCAGACCTCCGGCGCAGCGGACAACGCTGCCCCTGCACTGCCAGCAAAAGAAACGCAACCACAAGCGGACTGGTATCCCCAACTGTACAATCAGCGCGAATGTTACGTCTGGCATGAAGTGGTGGAAAACAAGGCATGTCTGCATGTGCAGCAATCGATCCATATCCTTTCACCCGTAGACAGCGAACGTCTGGCTGCTGCTATGCAGGTGCTGGTTGACCGACACGAGGCTCTGCGCACCGTATATACACGGCGTGGCGTGGAGCTGCTCCAGCGCACACTGCCCACAGGTACGGTTGATTTTGCAGCGAGCAGCGTGGCAGATCCACCCTGGGAAAGCCAGATCGAACCGATTCTGGCCGCTGCACGTGCGCCTTTCAACCTGGAGGAAGGACCTATCCTGCGCGGGCGCCTGTTCAGCCGAGCCGACAACGATCATCTCTTTCTGCTGGTTGTCCATCACATTGGGGCAGATGCGACGGCTCTGGGCATCATCATCAATGAATTGTGGACGATCTACGGCATGCTGGGCAACGCGCGCCCGATGGCGCTGCCGGCCATCAAACGCAGCTGGCGTGATTTTGTCCGCAGACAGCAGGAGTTGTTACAGGGCGCTGAAGGGGAGCGGCTGTGGCATTACTGGCAGCAGCAGATGGCTGGCGAGCTGCCGTCCAGGTTGAACCTGCCCACCGATTTTCCGCGCCCCGAGCAGGACAGCCATCGTGCACAGCCATATTCCTTTGAGATTGCTGCACCGTTGATTCAGCAACTGCGTCAGTTCGCCCAACGTGAAGGGTGCACGCTCTACATGGTGCTGATGACAGGCTTTCAACTGCTGCTGCACCGATACACTCGACAGCGCGATCTGTTGGTTGCAGCCCACATCGCCAACCGCACTGACAGCACCTTTGCCGAGGTGGTTGGATATCTGGCCGATACCTTCGCCCTCCGCCTCCAGATTCCTGAGGATGCCACCTTCTGCAGTGTACTGCACCAGGTGCAGCCGACCATCCTGGCGGCCATGGACCATCAAGGCTATCCAATGCGTTTATTGGCGGAACGACTCCGGGTTGAGGAAGATCCTTCGCGGCCGGCTCTGTGTCAAGTCTGGTTCACCCTTTTGCCGCTGCGCCTCTTCCAGGAAAGTAGTGCATTGTTCCAGGTGGGCGCTGAGCCGATTCAGCGTGGAGGGTTGACGCTCGCAGCGACTGATCTTCTGCCAGCCTGGTTGGGTGCCTGGTATGACCTGGAGATGATTCTTACCGAAGGCAACACAACTGTCTTCGGTACACTGGTCTACAAAACAGAATTGTTTATGGCAGCCACCATTGTGCAGATGGTCGACGAGTTTCAGGTGTTGTTGCAGAAGCTTGTCGACGATCCAGATCAACCGATTATCCTCTCGACGCATGGTTTGTGACCATTGACGGGCTTTTTTTCACTGTTGGCTCGGTGCATTGGCGTGACCTCGCTGCTGAAAGAGTGATGTTGCCCTGAGCCGCGCCAGGCAGCTGCGTAGGCTGTGTCTTTGTATTATTGGGCGACCATCGGCAGATAGAGGGGGTCTGGGGCGGCCTGGGGGGGGTGTCGGGCCACGAACAGGGCATTGCTGGGGGCGCCGTTGACGAAGAGTGTGGCGAGGACGGGGCCGTTCAGGAAGAGGGGGCTGTCGAGGAGGTCGGGGGTGGTGAGCGTTCTGTTCTGGGGGGCTCTGGCCAGGCCTGGCCAGAGCAGCTGTTCGTTGTCGAGGGAACGCAGCTGGAGCAGCGGCTGGCTGCCGGGGGAGGGGGTATTTCCGGCCACGGCTGAGGAAAAGCCATCCCCGGTGATCTGGACGGCTGTGGTGAGATAGCGGGCTGCGGTGAGGGTGGGGGCTGTCTGGGAAGTGGGGGGAACCCAGGCGCGTACCTCGTCGAGCTCGTTGAAAAAATCGACTGAGCCGCCGGTGATCAAGAGGGTACCGTCGAGCTGCAGGGCGGCGCTGTGTCCGATCCTTCCGTTTGTGGGGGAGGGCAGGGTTTGCCAGCGCTCCTGGGCGGGGTGGTAGCGTTCGGCGGTTGCGACTGGGCCGCTGTTGTTTTCGCCGCCGTCGACGAGCACGGTGCCGTCGGGGAGGAGGCGGGCGAGGTGGTGGAGTCTTGGCGTCTCCAGGGGGGCGGCTGGGCGCCAGGTCAGGGTGGTGGGGTCGAAGCGTTCGGTGCTGGCCAGGACGGTGTAGGTTTCGTCGGTGGGGTCGACGCCGCCGGCGACGAGCACGCTGCCGTCGGGGAGCAGGGTAGCGCTGTGCCCTCTGCGCAGCGTCTGCATGGGGGCGGTCTGGGTCCAGCTGTCGGTCTGCGGGTCGTAGAGTTCGGCTGCGGAGGGGGCGGTCAGTCCTGTGCCGACGCCGCCGACGACGAGCAGGCGCCCGTCGGGGAGCAGGGTAGCGCTCTGTTCGCTGCGCGGCCAGAGGGGGGAGGCGCTGTTGCTCCAGATCTGGGTGGCGGGGTCAAACTGTTCGGCGCTGGTGGTGGCCGGGGTGTCGTCGGTGGCCGTCCAGAGATCGCCGCCGACGACGAGCAGGTGGCCGGTGGGGAGCAGGGTGGCGCTGTGGCCGGAGCGGGCTTTTTGCAGCGGCGGTGTGCTCTGCCAGAGCTGCAGGGCAGGGGAATAGCGTTCGGTGCTGGCCAGCGGCACGCCGCCGGCGATGCCGCCGGTCACGAGCAGGCTGCCATCGGGGAGCAGGGTCGCTGTATGGTTGTAGCGTGGCTGCTGCAGGGAATCGGTCGGTTGCCAGCGGGTGCCGACGAGGCGTTCGCTGCTGCTCAGCGGTGTAAAGGCGGCCACGCCGCCGGCGACGAGCACGCTGCCGTCGGGGAGCAGGGTGCTGCTGTGGTTGCGGCGCGGCGTGTTCAGGGCAGGGCCATTCTGCCAGCTGCCGGCGGGGGGGAGGATCTGTTCTGCGGTGCTGCCGACCACCAGGAGGATGCCGCCGGGGAGGAGGGTGGCGGTGTGTTCGCCCTGGGGGGAAGCCAGGGGGGGGGCAGCGGCCCATTGGGGGGCTGTCTGCTCCAGGACTTCGATCGAAGCCAGGGGGGCGGGTCCATTGCCGCCGACGACGACGAGGGCGCCGTCGGGGCGCAGGGTGGTGGTGTGGTGGGAGCGTGCGACGGCGAGGGAAGGGCCGGCGGCAGAGCCTTGTGTCCAGTCGAGGAATTCCACGCTGGACAGGGGCTCCAGGGTATTTTGTCCGCCGACGACGACCAGGCGCCCGTCTGGGTGCAGGGTGGTGGTGTGGTCGCAGCGTGGGGTTTGCAGTGTGAAGCTGGCGGGTTGCCAGGCGGGTGCCTCGAACCGTTCGAGGCTGTTCAGGGCTCCTGCGCTGTCACAGCCGCCGATCACGACGACGCTGCCATCGGGGAGGAGGGTGGCGGTGTGGCGGCTGCGTGCGCTGGTGAGCGGCGCCACCACCTCCCAGCGATCCTGCTGTGGGTGGTAGCGTTCGACGCTGGCGAGGGGGGTGCCCTCCGGGTCGATGCCGCCGGCGACGAGCAGGCTGCCGTCGGGGAGGAGGGTAGCGCTGTGGTGGCTGCGTGCGACTGTCAGGCTGTCGGCAGCGTGCCACTCGTCCGTCAGCGGGTCGAAACGTTCGACGCTGGCGAGGGGTGTGCCCTCTGGGGTGAGGCCGCCGACGACGAGCAGGCTGCCGTCGGGGAGGAGGGTGGCGCTGTGGTGGCTGCGCGGCACGGCCAGCGTGGGGCCTGTCTGGCTTTGCACCGAAGCGAGGGGATAGAAAGAGACGGCTGTGCTGCCGACGACCAGAACACGGCCGTCCAGCAGCAAGGTTGCGCTCTGGCCGGAAAGGGAATTGGGCAGCAAGGCTGTCCAGAGGGCGATGGTGGAGAAAAATGTGGTCAGGAGCAGGGGGAGGGAAGACATATCAGCCTCCGGCGGTGGGGGGTGTTGGGCAGTGGCGCAGGGAGAAGGCGGCGATACCGAAGGCGACCGCCACATTGAGGGACTGTTTGCGGCCTGCCATGGGGATGGAGAGCATCTCTGTGCACAGGGCCAGCAGGTCGGGGTCGATGCCGGCCACCTCGCTGCCGAGCACCAGGACGAGGGGGGCGAGCGGAGGGGAGGCTGCAAAGACCGAGCGCACGGGCAGGGGGGCTGGGTGGGTTCGTTCGAGTGCCCACAGGGTATGGCCGGCGGCCTGGAGCTGTTTGGCCAGCAGCAGGGCGTTGCGGTGGTGGCTCCAGGGGACGGACACTTCGGCGCCCAGGGCGGTTTTGGTCAGCTTGGGGTGGTGGGGGGTGGGGGTGACCCCGCAGAGATAGAGGTGGCTCAGCCCGGCCCCATCGGCGCTGCGAAAGATCGAGCCTGTATTGAAGGTGCTGCGCACGTTGTCGAGCAGGGCGGCCAGCTGTCTGCTGGGGGCTGGGGTGGGTTCGCCGGGCGCTTCCAGCGGGGCCGGGGGCAAGGTGTGGCGCGAGACCGTCTGGCCGCCGCACCAGGGGCAGCGGTGGCTGGCCAGCTCTCCGGCAACTGCTGGAAAGCGGAAGCGGCAGCTCTGCTCTGTGCATTCGCAGATTTCGTAGCTGCTCATTGTTCAGGGGCGGATCAGCCCGCGTGTGACGGCGTCGTCGAGCAGGGCCTGGACATACTCCCAGAGGAGGGTGGAGCCGGCGCCGATCGGTGCAAGACGGTGGTAGATGGCTGTCAGGTCGACGCCGGGGGTGCGCCAGGTTCCGCCGTCGTTCGCGTAGTTTTGGAGTGCAGGCATCAGGCGGTCGAGTGCAACTGCAAAGCGGGCTTCTGGGCTCTGGCCGGCTTCGAACTCTTCCCAGAGTGTGCGGAGCCGGCTGTTCTGGTCGGGGGGGAGCAGCCCAAAGAGGCGGTTGGCGGCTGCCTCTTCTCGTTCGGCTTTGTCCTGATTGGCGTGCAGATCGTAGGCAAAAGTATCGCCGGCGTCGATTTCGACGAGGTCGTGGACGAGCAGCAGTTCGATCGTGTGGGCCCGATCGAGCGGGCTGTTGGCATATTCGGCGAGGAGCAGGGCCATTACGGCGAGCTGCCAGGAATGTTCTGCGCTGTTTTCGCGGCGGTCGCTGCCGACAGGGGTTGTGCGGCGGAGGATCTGTTTCAGTTTTTCGGTTTCCAGAAGGAAGGCCATCTGTTCGTGTAGCCGATTTTGTGCTGTGGCGGACATGGTCTTTGTTCTCTTTTTGCTCTAAACAGCCGTGAGCGGGGCTGGAGGCAGCAAGGGTTCCAGCGTTGTCGGTTGTATTGTAACACAGCCTGCTTTTTGTGGTGGCAGCGACAGGCTGCGGGTGCGGTTCAGGGGGTCTTTGCTGTCGGCGGAGCCGATCGTCGGTTTGGGCAGATCGGCGGGGAACAGGCTACAATGGGGGGAGAGAAGAGGTCAAAGAGAGAAAAGAGGATGAGACTGTGAGTGTGATTCGGTTGCCCGGGCTGGTCGACGCGCATGTTCATCTGCGCGAGCCAGGCTACGAATACAAGGAAGATTTTACCAGTGGGACCCGAGCGGCGTTGGCTGGCGGGGTTGTGGCGGTGTTGGACATGCCCAACAGCCACCCGCCGACATCGACGCCGGAGCGGCTGGCAGACAAGGCCCGACGTGCGGCAGCCAAGGCTGTTTGTGATGTCGGGCTTTTTGTTGGGGCGACCCAGACCGAGCAGGACGCCTACCTGTCGGCGGCGACCCAGGCCTGCGGCCTCAAGATCTATGTCAACGACACATTTGGCAGCCTGCGCATCGACACATTGGCGCTCATGCACCGGCTTTTTCGGGGCTGGGCGGAGCAGGCGGAGGGGGTCGGCTATCGGATGAGGGGGGCGGCGCAGGGGATAGGGCCGATCACGGTGCATGCTGAGGAGCTGATGGTGCCGGCCTGTCTGGCGTTGAGCCAGCTCTATGGGACGCCTTTGCACATTGCCCATGTCAGTCGGCGCAGCGAGATTGAGCTGATCCGGGCGGCCAAGGAGCGGGGGGTGCCGGTGAGCTGTGAGGTGACGCCGCATCATCTTTTTCTTTCAAGCGACGACCTGCCGCGGCTGGGTGTGCGCGGGGACATGCGTCCGCGGCTGGCGACCCCCGACGACGTTGCTGCGCTCTGGGAGCATCTGGAGGCGGTCGACCTGTTTGCGACCGACCATGCGCCGCATACGTTGGCGGAAAAAGAGGGTGCCGCGCTTTCGGCTGCGCCGCCTGGGGTTCCGGGGCTGGAGACGATGTTGCCGTTGTTGCTGACTGCGGTGCACGATGGGCGGCTTGACATAGCGGACATTGTGGCGCGCTGTGCGCACAACCCGCGGCGGATCTACGGAATGCCGGAACCGCCGGAGAGCTGGGTCGACGTCGATGTGGATCTGTCCTGGGAGCTGGCCAACAGCGGGCTGCAGACCCGTGTGGGCTGGACGCCGTTTGCCGGGCAGCGGGTCTACGGTCGGGTGGAGCAGGTCGTGCTGCGTGGCCAGGTCGTCTATGCAGGGGGGCAAGTCCTGGCAGCGCCTGGCAGCGGCAGGGTTTTGTTTGTAGAGGGGTGAGCAGGCCGCCCTGTGGGGGGCTCGTTATCAGGACATTCAGAAATCGAACAGGAGCAGTTTTTATGGGTACCAGACTCAAACAAGTTGACCGGATGGCCGCCAATCAGAGAGACAACGGCTTTTACGGACAGGACATCATCAGTGTCAGCCAGTTTGACCGTACCAGGCTGGACTTTATTCTGGAGGTCGGCAACGAGATGAAGATTCTGGTCGAGCGTTTTGGCAGCGCCGACCTGCTGCGGGGCAAAATTCTGGCCAATCTCTTTTACGAACCGAGCACCCGTACCAGTTCGAGTTTCATGGCTGCCATGCTTCGCCTTGGCGGGCAGGTAATCCCGATCAACAACGTGCAATACAGCTCTGTGACCAAGGGAGAAAGTCTGCCAGATACCGTGCGCACGCTGGAGAGCTACTCGGATGTGATCGTGATCCGTCATCCGGAGGTCGGTTCGGCGGCGACGGCGGCGCGTTATGCCAGCAAGCCGGTGATCAACGCCGGCGACGGGGTGGGGGAGCATCCGACCCAGGCCCTGCTCGATCTGTACACGATCGTCGAAGCATTGGGCAGTGTGCACGGGCTCAAGGTAGCGATGGTGGGCGACCTCAAATTTGGGCGGACCGTGCACAGCCTGACCAAGCTGCTCGTCAACTATCCGGTCGAGTTTGTCTTTGTCAGCCCTGAGATATTGCGGATGCCCAAAGATGTGCTCGACGTTGTCGATGCCAGCGGCCATCGGTACGAGGAGCGGGAGGATGTGCACGAGATCATCGGGGGGGTCGACGTGCTGTATGTGACGCGGGTTCAGAAAGAGCGTTTTACCGACCTGGCCGAATATGACACGGTCAAAGACCGTTATGTTGTAGACCCTGAGCTGATGAGCCGGGCCCAGGAGCGCATGATTGTCATGCATCCGTTGCCCCGTGTCAACGAGATCAGCTATGCGGTCGACAGCGACCCGCGGGCCGCCTATTTCCGTCAGATGCGCAACGGCATGTACATTCGGATGGCGCTGCTGGCTGCGGTGCTGGGCAAGGCATGATTCGACGCAGGGTCTGGCGGACGATACTTTGGGGCTGTGGGTGGGCGTTCTGGTGGTGGATGCCGGTGGCTGCACAGCAGAGCCCGGCGCTGCTATACACGCCGAATGTGGACAAGGAGCTGGTCTACATCGACAGCGCCGGGATTTTGCGCGTGGTGGACCCTCAGGGGACCCCCTATCTGCCGCCGGTGAATTTTCACAGCCCTCCGGAGGATGGCAGCTGGTACGACGCGGCGGTCGACGATTTCAACGGCGACGGCGACGATGAGATCGTTGCCGTCGCCGAGGGGGGGGCGCTGGTTCTGTACGACCCTGTGGTCAGTGCTGGGGAGGTTGTGCCAGAGCAGAAGATCGGGGGGCTCTACTGGGATCGGCTCTACCGCACGGAGGTGGGGGGGAAGCCGCGCAAAATCACGACGGGGGAATTTGACGGCAACCTGTTGACGCGTGAGGTGGTGGTGGTCTATGCGTTGCCCGACCAGCCGGAGGCTTCTCGCATCCAGATTCTGGCGCAGCCAGCGCCTCCCTACGATGGCCGTTTCTGGCAGGTGCTGAACGAGGTGGAGCTGGATGCGCGGCCGGTCGATCTGGCGGCGGGTGATCTGGACGGGGACGGGCGGGATGAGTTGGCGCTGGTGAGTGAGGAGGCCGAGGGAGGGCGGCTGAGCGTCTATCGGCGGGCTGCCAACAATGCGCTGGTTGAATTTTGGCACGCTACCAGCGAAGAACGGCCTTGGAGTGGGGTGGCCATCGGCAATGTCGCTGCGGACACTGCGCAGGCGGAGCTGGTGGCGGTGCGCTCTGCGGCGCCGCCGCTGCCCTCGTTGGTGGTGTTGCGCTACCGGCCTGCCGACGCCTTCGACGACCTTTGGCTGGCCCCCCATCTGCCGGCGCCGCGTGCTGTCTTTCTGGCGGATGCGACGGGAGGGGGGGTGCCCCAGATTTTTCTGTTGCGAGATGTGCCGGTCAACCAGAGTGCCCCCCGTCTGTTCAACAGTCGGCTGGGTGCTGGCAGCAGCTTTGCGTTTGAAGTGACCCTGGGCGGCGTCAACGCGTATCGGACGCTGGCGGCGGGCGATCTGGACGGTGACGGGCGCGAAGAGTTGACGGTTCTTCGGGACATTGACTACCGCACCTACAGCGACCCGGCGTATACAACCAATGATGTGAGTGCGACGGTCTCGAGCAACCGGCGGACGTTGCTGGCCGGCAATTTTGATGCGTTGGGGCAGGATGCGTTGGCGGTCGTGCCGCCGGCCGGGACAGACCCGCCCCAGCTGAAGCTGTCGGTTCCAGCGGGGGAACCGCCTTCTGTCTGGACGACGGAGCCGCTCCAATTTTTCAACCGGACCCGCACGCAGGCGATCGACTTTGCCCTGCACGCCACGGTGCCGTTTGTGGCGGTGGCCCCAGAGCGGGCGACGACGCCGGCGACCCTGGGGGTGACCGTCGACGCCAGTGACCTGTTGCCGTTTGCGGTGCAGGGGGGGGCTTTGCTGCCCGGCGCTCTGCTTACCCCGACCTATGGTGCCAACCTGGTGGCGACTGCCTTGGATCCGCTGGTCTACAACTCGCCGTTGACCATCCCGGTGGTGATTGAAGTGACGCCGGGGGTGGTGGTGCGGCCGAACTGGCTCGACGTTGTCCTGCAAGAGCAGACGGTGGGGGACAACTGTCTGCCGGCGCTGCCGTTGACTGCGACGATCCGTCTGCTTGGGACAGCGGGCAGTGTGGTGACCGTACAGTCGGGGGCCAGCTGGCTGGCGTTCCCTGACATGGCCATCGACGTGCCGGGGGTGTTGGCGGCGACGATTCTGCCGGAGGCGTTGGCGGGCAGCAGCACGGCGGAGGCGGAAGTGATCCTGGCCGCCAGCGTACCGGGAGCTACTCAGCAGCTGCGCCGTGTCACCCTGCGGGTGCGGTGTTATTCTGAGCTGCTCTATCTTCCCCTGGTCGGTCGGTGACCTGTTTCTTTGGGGCTGGGCAGAGCTTTTTGAAGGCTCTGCTGCGTCAGCCTGTCTGCCCCAGCAGCTGTGCGGTGGGGACGCCGATCAGCCGTTCCCAGTGTGCGGCGGCGACGGGGTTGCTCAACAGGACCAGGGCCATGTAGCTGGGTTCGAAGGGGCGTTGGCGCAGCTGCATGCCAGCTTCTTCGGGGGTCAGGTTGCTTTTGCGTTGATTGCACCGTTTGCAGGCGGTTGCCAGGTTTTCCCAGGCATGTTTGCCCCCGCGGCTGCGGGGAAGCACGTGGTCGACGGTGAGGGCGGGCGCTCCTGGTCGGTCTCCGCAGTACTGGCACGTATTGGCGTCGCGCAGCATGACGGCGATCCGGGTGGGGGGAACGCGTCGGTGGGGGAGGCGTACATAGTGGAGCAGCCGGATGACCAGGGGAACTGGCAGGGCGCGGCTGGCTGCGTGGATCATCTGTTGGGTTGACTCGACCAGCTCGGCTTTTTCGTGCAGCACCAGAACCACTGCGCGGCGCACCGAGACCAGACTCAACGGTTCGTAGCCGGTGTTGAGGACCAGAACCTGCTTGGACATAGACCCTGTTTTACAAAGAGACCCTGACAGACCCCAAATTCACCCGACACAGCCTGCAGCCCTCAGAAGCTGGGGAGAGAGACCACCTGCGAAGCGCGCAGCAGGATTCCCCACAGAAAGAAGCAGGTGAGCGCCATGGCCAGCGTCTGGACTCGAACATCAGCGATTTTGCTGAAATAAGAGTAGGCAGCGGGCAGTGTGATCACGGCGACGACCCCGTACAGAACGTGGATCCAGGCGCGTGGGAGGAGGCTGTCCAGCCCTTGGAACCAAAGGAGCCAGCCGACGGCAAACTGAGCAAGCAGCAGCAGCTCGCCGACCACGGCTGCGCCGAACCAGGCGCTGTTGAGCGGCTGTGAACGCAGCCGCAGAGCGAGCGACCAGAGGGCCAGGATCGCCACGAACAGTGTTGCAGAATTGGCAAAGCCACGATGAACTTCTACCCAGCTCATTCATCCCACCGATCTACACAACCGAAACACTCCCAATGAATCTACCACAACGGCCCGACAGCACCGAATCGGCACAGGGGCAAACAAGCGGTTTTTGGCGCGTTCAGGGGGGGGCGTGGACGCTCAAGTACTGTTGGAGCACGCCTGCACAGGGTCCCAGGATATCGTAGGTTTCCCAGCCAGCGGTGGGGGCCAGGGCAAAAATTGTGCCGCCGAGCACGTAGTCGTCCTGGCGCATGGCGTTGTCGTACCAGACCAGCTGTTCGACGTAGGCACCTGGGCCCCACAGCCCGTAGCCATGTTCGGCCCAGTAGGCTTGGAACTCCTGCCAGCCGCGTGCTTCGGGGGGGCCTGGCCGCGACTGGACCAGCCCGTCGACGCCCAGCTCGGTCAGGACCAGCGGCAGGGTCAGCCCGGCTGGTGCCAGAATCTCCTGGTAGACTTTGCGGTAGCGCAGGGTCAGCCAGCCGCTGTCCTGTGGGCTGATGCTGGGGGAACGTCCCCGTTCTTCGGCGCTGGAGAGGTAATAGATTGTGGGTGCCGCGTATTCGTGCAGCCCAAGCCAGCCATCGTACTGGCGGGCGGCCTGCACGGCGGGCAGGAAGGCGGGCCACTGTTCGAGCGGTGGCTGGCCGGTGCCAAAGTTGCCGATCACACTGCGCAGACCCCGGTCGCCGAGCAGGCGGGTGCGTTCGGCCTCGAATTCGCCGTAGCGTGCCATCTGGTCGAGATCGCTGGCGACCGGTTCGTTGTAGGATTCCCAGCCATCAAAAAAGGGGCGGCGGGCGGGGTCATCGGCGTAGGGCAGGAGGCTTTCGACGAAGCGCTGGGCGGCAGCCAGCGGGTCGACGCTGGCCAGGTCGATCTGGTCGAGCGAAATACGTCCGACGATGCGTGTAGCGGGCGAGACCTGTTTGATCTGGGCGACGAAATTGGCGTCGAGTTCGAGGGTTTTGACGACTGGAACCGCCTGGGTTGCCAGCAGATCGAAGAGGGTGGGGTGGTTGTAGCCGACAAAGAGCCCCAGTTTGCTGGGGGGGCCGGGAGGGAACGGGGTGGCCACCGGGGTCGGGGTGGCTGCTGGCGTCGGGGTGGGGGGGAGCGGTGTCTGGGTCGGTGTCGGGAACGCCGCTGGGGTCGGCTCGGCTGCAACCAGGGGGAGGTAATTGGTGTGGCCGTGCGGGGTGGGCAGCGAGCTGGCAGGGGTCGGCGACTGGCCACAGGCGGCGGCTGCCAGTGCGACGGCCCCGCTGGCTACGCGGCCCAGAAACGTGCGCCGGCTCCAGTGGGGGTGCTCTGCAGGAGCGCTGTGGGGATCTGGGGCTGCGTGGTCGCTGCTTGGGTCGCTGGTTGGGTCAGCGGAAAGATTGTTCATGGTATGTACAATAACACCTTTGTTGGATTGGCTCAAATCCATTTTCAGTCTATCATCAACGTTGTAGATTTGGCTGGGGTTCCGTTGGGAACCGGTGCAGGGCTGCAGCAGAAAAATAGGAGGAGAGATGGAGAAATTGGATTTCGGCATCGAATACTGTGTGATGTGAAACTACACCTCGCGTGCCCTCAGTTTGACGGGCGAAATTTTGGATCTGTACACCCCGTGGGTCAGGACGTTGACGCTGACCCCTTCCAGCGGCGGGCGGTTTGAAGTGCGGGCCAATGGTCAGCTGATTTTCAGCAAAAAAGCGTTGGGGCGCCATGCGGCCCCGGGGGAAGTGGTGCGTTTGCTCGAAGAGAAACTGGGGATTCGGCCCACCCCGGTTGAGCGGTAGGGGGCTTCCCTGCAGCACAGGGCTGCAGGGGGGATCAGAGGCCTGTGGGCAGGTCGACAAACTCGAAGGGGATGCCGAAGTGTCGGTGCAGATGGTGGCCGAGCGCCTGCACGCCGACTGTTTCGGTGGCGTAGTGACCGCCGTAGAGGACGTTGATGGCGGCGTTTTGTGCGGCGTAGTAGTCGGCGTGTGCGGGTTCTCCGGTCAGAAAGGTATCGCAGCCCAGGGCAGCGGCCTGGGCGACCTCGCGTGCGCCGGCTCCGCTGAGGATTCCGATCCGGCGGCTCAGGGGGGGGCCACAGGGTTGCACGAGCCGGGCGGGTCCGACGAGTGTTTCGAAGCGTTCGACCAGGGCAGCAAAGGGGAGATCTGCGGAGGGGGTGGCGATGACGGCGAGGGGTGTCTTGTTGACGGGCAGAAACATGGATTCGACGGTGAGGCCGAGGCGGCTGGCCAGTTCGGCGTTGTTGCCGACGGTGGGGTGGGCATCCAGCGCCAGGTGTGCGGCGTAGAGGTTCAGGTTGTTGGTCAGACAGGTGCGGACAAGGGTGCCGTAGCTGCCCACCAGCCGCTGGGGGGGTCCCCAGAAAATGCCGTGGTGGACGAGCAGAAAATCGGCGCCGTGGTCGAGTGCGGCGGTCACGCAGGGGAGCTGTGCATCGACCATCCCGACGATTTTGTGGAGGGTGGCGCTGCCTTCGATCTGCAGCCCTTGGGGGCCGTAGTCCTGGATATCGGCGATTCGCAGGAAGGTGTCGAGGTATTTGACCAGTTCTGAGCGTTGCATCGGGATTACTTTCCTGGTTCTGCGGGGGGGGGCAGCTGCCCGCGGCGGATAAATTTTTTGACCCCGCGTGTAAAATCGTGGCGGGAGAGCAAGACGCGGCGGCCGCAGCGTTGGCAGAGGAGCCCAATGTCGGCGCCGACCCGCACGATCTCCCACTCCTTGCTGCCGCAGGGGTGGGGTTTGCGCATTTCGACGAGGTCTCCCACATAAAGAGGGGTGGCGTGTGGGAGCATGGCTTCCGGAGTTCCTGCAAAGAAGATAGGGTGGCGTTTCAGCTGCGGAGGCCTGCGAAGAGATCGCGTTCGCCTGCTGGGAGAGCTGGGTAGACGCAGGTGAACTGTTCGCGGCCGATCACCCAGTGGCGGACCTGTTTGGGTACGATGGAGAGCCAGCTGGGGCCGCCGTTGTACTGGCTGGCGTGGGCTTCGCTGGCCAGCTGTTTGGCTGGCAGTGCTGCGCGCACATCCAAGGTGGTGGTCACGGGTGTGATCCAGCGGCTGATCTCGACGAGGTTGATGTCGCGGTTGCGTCCGATGGCGCTAGGGTCTTTGCCCGCCAGCCGCATCAGCGGGATGGCTGCTTTGATCAGGTCTTTGGGGAAGGCGCTGTAGTAGAGCTTTTGTGGGCCGTCGGCCCGGGTGCGGGCGAGGAAGAAGGCAGCGGTTGTTGCTTCGCAGACGCGCACGTGGTCTGGGTGGCCGTATCCGCCGAAGGGGTCGTGGGTCACGACGACGGTGGGGGCAAGCCGGTGGAGGTAGAAAAGGACTTCGCGGGTCACCTGGTCGACCTCCTTCTGGATCAAGGCGTCGGCATGCTGGTTTTCTGGGGTTCCGCGCATACCGCTGTCGCGATAGGGGAGTGACCAGATGCTTTTCAGCCCCAGGGCGACTGCGGCGCGGGCCAGTTCGGCGGAGCGGACCTGAGCCAGCGAGTCATGCTGGTGCAGTCGGCCCTGATCGTCGACCGAGCCGGCGATGCCGTCGGTGGCGATGATCACATGGACGTCGACCCCTTGCTGGGCGTAGTGGGCCAGACTTCCGCCTGGTCCAAAGCTTTCGTCGTCGGGATGGGCAAAAATGCCCAGGAGCACCTTTTGTTGCATGCAAGCTCTTTTCTTCCTGCCCTCTGCGCGGGTCATCCCCCGCTCGCGACTTTATTTTCCCACGGCAGAGGCTTCCTGGCCAAACCGTCGGGGATGTTTCCGATCCGTTTGTCAGAGGGGCTGTGTCGGCCTTACAATAGGGGCTGCGCAGTTCTGCCGAGTCCGGTTGGTCTGGCCCAGGGCGATCGACGGGCACTGTATCGACGGGCACTGTATCGAAAAATCAGCGAGCCAGAGAAAGAAGAAGCTATGCAGAAGTTGTCTGTGCGTTCGAAGCGCGCGCGTGTCGGGGTCTTCGGGATCGGGTTGGCGGCCTACTGGCCCCAATTTGAGGGGTTGCGGGATCTGTTGGTTGGCTACCAGCAGGAGGTGGAACGACGGCTGGCAGAGATGGGGGCGGAGGTCGTGTCGGCTGGGCTGGTCGATACGGCTCCGGCAGCGCAGGCAGCGGGCGACCATTTTGCCGCCCACAATGTGGATCTGATCGTCTGTTATGTCGGCACCTATTCGACCTCCTCGCAGGTGCTCCCGGCGGTGCAGCGGCGGCGTGCGCCGGTGCTGGTGCTCAACCTGCAGCCACTCCCTGCCATGGAGTACCCCAACACGGACACGGCGGCCTGGCTGGCCAATTGCTGCGCCTGTTGTGTGCCCGAGATCTCGAATGCCTTTGCGCGCAGTCGGATCCAGTTCAATGTGGTCTCTGGCCTGCTCTACCCGGCTGCGGGCACAGCCGCCCGCTATTTTGAGCGTGGCTGGCGTGAGATCGAGGAGTGGGTGGCTGCTGCCGGGGTGATGCGCGAGCTGGCGTACGCGCGGGTCGGCTTTTTGGGCCATACCTACCCAGGCATGCTCGATATGTACTCCGATTTTACGATGCACCATGCTCAGCTGGGCACGCACATCGAGGTCTTGGAGATGGACGACCTGCAGGTGCGGGTCAAGGCTGCAACGGCGTCGGAGATCGAAGCCAAGACGGCCGAGATCCACCAGATCTTTGACATTGCCGTGCCTGGCCGCGACCGGCTGTCACAGCCGGTCACGGCGGAGGCGCTGCGCTGGTCGGCGACGGTTGCTGTCGGGCTGGACAGGCTGGTGAACGATTTTAATCTCAGTGGGTTGACCTACTACTATCGCGGGCTGGACGCCAACGAAAATGAAGAGCTGGGCTCGACATTGATCGTGGGGAACTCGCTGCTGACCGCGCGCGGCATTCCGGCGGCAGGTGAAGGGGACCTCAAGACCTGCATGGCCATGTTGATGATGGATCGGCTGGGGGCGGGCGGTTCTTACACCGAGTTTTACGCCATGGACTTCAACGAAGAGTTTGTGCTGATGGGGCATGATGGGCCTGGCCATCTCCAGATCAGCGCAGATCGCCCGGTGCTGCGTGGGTTGGGGCTTTTTCATGGCAAACGTGGGTATGGGCTGTCGGTGGAGTTCAACGTCCAGCTGGGGCCAGTGACGATTCTGGGGCTGACGCAGACTGCCGATGGACGGCTGAAGATGCTGGCGGCGGAGGGGGAATCGCTCCCAGGCAGCCGGCTGGAGATCGGCAATACCAACTCGCGGCTGCGTTTTGGCTTGGATCCTGCGGCCTTTATGGACTGCTGGTGTGAGCAGGGGCCGACCCACCATGTGGCGCTGGGGGTGGGCCATCAGCTGGGCAAGATTCGCAAACTGGCCCGGCTGTTGGATCTCGAGCTGGCGGTTGTCGGCTGAGGGACGGCGAGTGGGCCCCAAAGGAGAAAACAAATGAACAGAATTGGTTTTGTGCTCAAAGTGAAAGCGGACAAAATCGAAGAATACAAAGTGCAGCACTGCAACGTCTGGCCGGAGATGCAGGCGGCGCTGCGGGCCAGTGGCTGGCACAACTACTCGCTCTTTTTGCGCGAAGATGGGTTGCTTTTTGGCTATTTTGAGAGCCCGCACGACCTGGCGACGGCCAGTGCCCAGATGGCACAGACCGAAGTCAACACGCGCTGGCAGGAGAAGATGGCCCCTTATTTTGAATCGACCGACAACGCCCGTCCGGACCGCATGTTGGTTGAACTGGAGCAGGTATTTTACCTGGCCTGACGGTTGCGGCTCCCGGGTACAGAGAGGTGTGGCTGGCCTGGGCGCTGTACGACCTTCCCAACCCTGGCCGCCACCGCCGCCAAACTCGGTGTGGGGTTCTTTCACGACCTCCGCGCCCGCATTGTCATGCCGGAGACTACCGTTCGTTCTCTGCGTGTAGATCCATGCTGAACGGCTCCATCCTCTTGTCAAGGCTGAATCGTTCCCCTGAGGTTTCGATCCACCGCGTTCGTAGAGCCGGTGGTTTTGTAAAGCGAGTTGCCCACTCGCTTGCCTTGCCGGGTGCGGCACGCCTTCAGCAGATTTCTCTGTCTGAGCAGCTATCTTTTCCGATCGATGCGAGCGTCTATCGGGAGCTGGTCGAGGAACGCAAGTGGGGTGTCGACGTGTTGGGGGTCCTGGTCAACACGGCCTGTCTGGCGGGCGGCATGGTGCTGCTGGGCACTTCGGTTGCGCTCTGGCCCTGGCAGCGGCGTCTGCTGGCTCTCCAAGGGCGGGAGGGGCTGCTGGCGGCAGACGGTGTTGTCCAATCTGCCGCCAGCGCGAAGGGTATCTAGCGGGCGCCGCAGGCTTGGAGGCAGGCCTGCATGTGGCCGCGCGCCTCGGCGGCGATGGTACAGCACTGTTCGAGGGCATAGGTGCGTGCGCCGATGATCTCGAGGTTGAGGGGGCCGGTGTACCCGTGCTGGTGCAGGACGCGGATATAGCCGACCAGGTCGATCTCGCCCCGTCCGTTGGCCTGCAGTTCTGGTTTGCCGGGTCCCTGCTGGCGGCCCAGGCAGTCGCGAATATGGACGTGGCGCACGTGTTCGATCACGGCTGCGATCGCTTCGACCGGGTTTTCGTTGGCGCGGTGGATGTGGGAGGGGTCCATATCTACCCCGAAAGCTGGCGAGTGGATGGCCTCGACCATCTGCAAGGTTGTGGGTGTGTTGTAGACGGCCTGGCCGACATGGGCCTTGACGCAGAGGGTCACCCCGTAGTGTTCTGCCCTCTGTGCCAGGTTGCCGAGCTCGTCGATTGCCTGGCGCAGGCTGGCTGCGTCGTCTGACTTGCCTCCTGGCCCGCAGTTGACGATCGGGATTTCGAGGTCGACCGCTGCTTGCAGAGCCTGTTCGATCTTGCTGGCTTCGCGCAGGGGCTGTTCGATCGCCAGCAGGGTCAGCCCGTAGGCAGCAGAGAACCCTTTGATGGCGGGGGCGAGTGCCTGCCACTCGGACAGCACGAGGTGTTCGCTCATGCCGTCGATGGCAGAGAGCTCGATGCCGTCGTAGCCGGCCATGGCCAGCATCCGAAAGGCGGTTTCCAGCGGATAGCCGCCGAAGAGAACGGAATTTGCACCAAGTTTCATTGCTTGTTCCTTTACTGGACGTACACGACAGTCTCGTTTTCGAGCGACTCGATGGCGGCGGCCAGCACCTTCTGGGCGGCCAGCCCATCGGCGCCCGAGCCGTCGATCTCCTCTGGGGCAGCCCCTTCGCTGAGCTGTTCCAGAAAACGGTGCTGGCGGTTGAGGAACGTCTCCTCAAAATCGCGCATGCCCCCAAAGAGGGGGTTGACAAAGACCCGGCGTTCGAGGTCGCCGGCTGGGAAGAGTGTGGCTTCTCTGTACATATCTTCGATCACGAAGCGGCCGCGGGTGCCGGCCACCTCGCACCGTTCCATCGGGTGGCCCCGTTCGATGTCGTAGCTGCCGGTCAGGGTGCCGACAACGCCATTTTTGAAGCGCAGGTTGAAGGTAGCGGTCGACCAGATGGTGCGTCCGGGCGCTTTGGTGGCGAAGCACTGGACAGCTTCGACCTCTCCGCAGAAGTGGCGCATGATGTCGACGGTGTGGGGGTGCAGCGCCTTGATCTGGAAATAGGGGGAGCTTTCGCGCGGGTTCATGATCCACATGCTCATGTTGACGAAGAGCAGGTGGCCCAGCCGTCCTTCTTCTTGCCAGCGTTTGGCCAGGCGGGCGGCGGGGGTAAAGCGGTGGTTGAGGTTGATGCCGTAGCAGAGGTTCTGGGCGCGGGCTTTGGCCACCATCTCTTCTGCCTGGTCGATGCGGTTGGAGATCGGTTTTTCGCCGAGCACATGGCAGCCGGCTTCCAGCGCCTGCAGGGTAGGCAGGTAGTGGTCGCTGCCATATTCTTCGCCGCCTGTGGCCACCACACAGAGATCGGGTGCCAGCGCGGCGAGCATCTGGTCGACCGAGTAGAAAGCGGGCGCGCCGAAGCGGGCAGCTGCGGCGTCGGCGCGGCTGCGGTCGAGATCGCAAAGACCGACCAGTTCGGCCAGGGGGTCTGTTTTCAGCAGCCCGGCGTGGCGGTTGCCGATCGGCCCCAGGCCGATCACACATGCACGAATCATCGCTTCCCTCCCATCGTTTGTCGTGGACGGACGTTTCTGTCGGCTATTCCACGGTCGGGTAGACCTTGGGAAAGTACTTGCCGGCCAGAATTTCGCCGTCGGCGACCTCGACGTAGGCTTTCATCACGTGGTTGCCGCTGGCCACGTAGCGCGTGTCGCCGGTCATGTAGTGCAGTGCGATCGCCCGCCGTGGGCGGCCGCTGGTGTTGGCATGGCTGCCGTGCCAGGTCAGGGCATGGTGGTAGTGAACTTCCCCTTTTTTGACCGGGCAGCGGATGACCTGGATCGCATGGCCGTTGAACTCGTTGGGCATGTCTTCGTAATTTTTGAGCGTATGGAGAAAGTCGATGTTGTTGCCCCAGAGGTGGGAGCCTGGCACCATGCTCATACAGCCGTTGTCGACGTCGGCGTCGTCGAGTGCCACCCAGCCCGTCACTTCGGTCATCGGCTGGATGATCGGCCAGTAGGGGGCGTCCTGGTGCCACATGTTGACGCCGCCGATCTGGGCTGGTTTGTATTGGATCTGGTCGTGCCAGATGCGCAGCTCGGTGGCGTCGGTCAGCTGGGCCAGCCCCTGGGTGATTTGGGGGTGGCTGATCAAGGCATGGAAGGGTTCGCTGGACATCCAGATGTCGACGATCTGCCAGACCGGGGAAGATTGATCTTTGGAGAGGTTGCGCACCAGCACGGGTTGTTGGATGTCGCTGCGCTCGCGCTGTTCGATGGTGCGCATGATCTCGCTGCGCAGCACTTCGATCTGGTCGTCGCTGAGCACTTTGCCGCCGTTGACGTAGCCGTTGGCCTTGAAAAATTCGATCTGTTCTTGGGAAAGCATTGGGTTTCTCCTTGGACGATGGATATTGGATGCAGCGAGTGACGGGTTCAGCGCGACCGGGCCTGCAGGCGTGCTGCCTGGGCCGGGTCGCCGATATGCAGGGTATCGTAGGCCTGCTGCGAGCTGGTGAAGTAGTCGATCTGGGTGTCGCCGTGCCAGTTGGGCTGGTTGTAGATGGGGTTGGGCAGCCCGCTTTCCGCCTCACGGCGTGCGATCCAGGCGTGCATGCGGCGGGTCAGTTCGGCGACGATCTCTGGGTGGGTTTCTGCCAGGTTGACCGATTCGGTGGGGTCTTCGTAGAGATTGTAGAGTTCGACCGGTGCTTTGAAATGGAAATCGGGTTCGAGGGCGACGATCAGTTTCCAGTTCGGGGTACGCCAGCCATGCTTGCGCATCCAGGTGCATTCGGTGATATAGAACTCGCTGGCGTGGGAGGCCACCTCCCCGCGCACCATCGGCAGCAGCGACTCTCCGTCGAAGTGCAGCCCTTCTGTTTCGATGCCGGCCAGCTCGAGCAAGGTAGGCACCAGATCTTTGTGCTGGTTGTAGCCTGCAATGCGGGTGCCAGCGGGCACTTTGCCGGGGTAGCGGAGGAGGAGCGGCACGATCAGCGTCGGTTCGTAGAGCCCATGGTGGTCGAAGTAGCATTCATGGTCGTAGAGGGTTTCGCCGTGGTCGCCGTTGACGACGACGATCGTCTCTTCTGTCAGCCCGCGCGCTTCCAGGGCGGTGAAGATGCTGCGAATGGCGGCATCCATGTAGGCGATGGCTCCGTCGTACTGGGCGATGATGTACTCCTTGTCGGTGACAGCTGGCGGCATCCAGCTGGCAAAAAAATCGCGAAAGGGTTTGAAGGCCATGACCGGCTCCATTGAGCGGTTGCGCCGGTCGAACTCGTTGCCGTGGTAGAACATGCGTTCGAAGGGGGCAGGGGGCAGGTAGGGGGAGTGGGGGTCCATATGGCGCAGGAAGAGAAAGAAGGGGTCGCGTTGGCGTGCCAGGCGGTCGAGTTCGGGCAGGGCGACGTCGTTGAGGTTTTGTGCCTTGGGGCTGCGTCCTTCGTTCCAACTGCCCCAGCCGGGGAAGTCGAGGTATTTGTCGAAGCCGCGGGAGCTGGGGTTGCCGGTGAACCCGACGGAGGTGGTGGCATAGCCTTGGTTGCGCAGAATTTCGGCCAGCGTGGGGATTTCGGGGCGCAGCGGCCCTTTGTGGCGCAGGGCGACGACCTGGGTTGTGAAGAGATCCTGGCCGGTGAGCATGGAGGCATAGGCGCTGGTTGTCGGGATATAGGGGCTGAAGGTTTGCTCGAAGAGGGTGCTTTCCTGGGCAAAGCGGTCGAGCTGTGGTGTTGTGAGTCGGCGGTACCCGTAGCAGCTCATGTGGTCGCGGCGCAGCGAATCGATGCCCAACAGTACGATATTCGGTTTGCGGTTGCGGCGTGCAGGCATAAACGTTGTTTCCTTCCAGATAGCAGTCATTGAATGGGTCAGCGGCAGAGAAGGGCTCAGCTGGGGATGGCGTAGCCAAACTCGCGCATTCCTTCTTCCAGAAAATCAAAATAGCTGGCTCCTTCGGCCCGGTCGTACCGTCCGACGGTCTCGCTGCGCACGACGATGCGGCCGAGCGGGATGCCCAGGTACTCTTCGAGCCGGGCCAGGGTAGCGGTCTGGTCGCGGACAAAATCTTCAAAGCGCACGACGATCCAGTGGGCTGGTTTGGGGGTGGCCGCCACAATGGCGTGCTGGTAGTGCCAGGAGAGGGCACGGCGCACCCGCCAGAGGAGCTCTTCTTTGTCTTCAGCCACGGTGGCGGCGGCCAGCAGCGCTGGGTAGCGGCTGGCCAGCAGCGTTTCGGCGTCCGGGTAGGTCACCCCAAAATCCTTCAGGTCGTCGGTCAGGTGGCGGGCCAGGATATTGTCGCGCGGGTTGCGCACCCAGTGGATGTACTTGATTTCGGGGAACATCCGCACGATCCAGGGAAAGACCAGGGTGGTCTCCGGGATTTTCCAGCCTTTGTGTTCGTCTGGGGCGGTCAGGACCTTGTGCAGATAGGTGTGGATCAGATCGGTGAACTCTGTTGGGATCGGCATCGTGTGCAGCTGGCTGAAATCCCATCTCAGGTCTCCTTGCCAGAGCACAGAGCGGGCCAGGAGCCGACAGGCTTCGTACATGGCTTGTGGGGGCAGGAGGTCTCCCGAGCGGTTGAGGGGTTCGCCCATATAGACATTGCTGGCAATCAAGGTATGGGAGATCGCCCGTGTTCCGCCGTGTCCGCGGCCGACAATTGTGATCAAAGACATGGTTGCCTCTTTTGCCTAGACATGCAGGAGCTCTTCTGTGCATGGAAAGTGGATTCGGCGTCCCTGGCGTGCGGAGTGGTAGGCGCCGAGCACCATTTCGACCGAGACGCGGCCGTCGTGGGCGGTAGCAGGGGGGGGCAGGTCATGTCGGATGCAGTCGACGAAGGCGCGGGGTACGGCGGCGATGCGTTCGGCGTGGCTGGGGGGGATGGGGATGCCGAGGTCGTGCCATTGGGGGTCGCCGCGGCGGTACTGTTTGAGTGCGATCGGGTGGGGGGGGAGGGCGACATTGGTGGAGACCAGGTCGTCGTGGTTTTGGATGAGGACCCCTTGTTCTCCGTAGACTTCGGTGGTATTTTCGCCGGCGAGGGTGACCGAGGAGTTGACGAGCACCGCCATGGTGCCGCTGGCATAGCGGTAGATGGCGACCCCGGTGTCGTCGGGGGCGGTCTGGGTGAGGGTGTTGTCGATCTCGGCCATGACGCTGGTCGGCGGGCCGAGCAGCCAGTGCAGGAAGTCTGTGGCATGGCTGGCATCGTCCATGAACATGCCCAGGTTTTGCAGGGGGTCGAGGTGCCAGCGGGTCGGGCCGTCGACGAACTCCTGGTTGAAGAGCACGGGGATGCAGTGGCGGCGGCGCACCAGGCTGATGCGGCCCAAGGCGCCGCTTGTGACCAGCGCATGGATCTTCTGGTTGGAGGGGTCGTGGCGCATCTGGTAGGCCATCATGAACTTGACCCCGGCCGCTGCGACGGCGGCGGCCATGCGGTCGCAGTCGGAGAGGGTGAGAGCCATTGGTTTTTGGCAGAGAATCTGTTTGCCGGCGGCTGCGGCGGCCAGCACCTTTTCGGCGTGGCGGTAGGTCTCGCAGGTGACGATCACAGCTTCGACCGCCGGGTCGGCGAGCAGCTCTTCCAGCTGGGGGACAAAGCGCATGCCGTGGCGCTCGGCAGCTTGTCTCCCGCGGGCGCTGTTGTCATCCCAGCACGCCACCAGACGGGCGTCGTCGAAGGTGGCCAGGCGTTCGCAATACAGGTGGGCGTGGCCATGCGCGAAGCTGATCACGCCGATCCCCAAGGGGCTGTTCATCGGGTTGGACTCCATAGAGAGCTGGGTGGCTCGGGGGGGAGGGTGTGCTGCAAGGTGTGGTCGATCCAGTCGGCGACCTGGTCGGCTGTGGTTGCGGGGCTGTTGTGTGTGGTGTCGAGCCATTCGACCGTTGCGTCTTTTTGGAACCAGCGGTTGAAGGCCTGTTGGCTGGCGACGAACGTGTCGGCGCTGCTGTGGCGCCAGGCTGGGCGGCTGCGCAGCCGTTCGGCCAGTCGGTTGTCGTCACAGACCAGGGCCAGCGAGTGGATCGGGCCCAGGTAGCGTCGTTCCTGGCAGGGTTCGAGGTTGTGGGGGACGCCGATGCCGGCCCCGACCAGCAGGACGGGGCGGCCGGCCTGGCTGATATTTTTGGCGAGGCGCAGCCAGCTTTCAAAAAAATCGCGGTACTGGGTTTCTGGCTGGTCGAACTCGGGGCGCCAGAGGATGTCGGTGTCGAGCAGCACGACCTGGTCGAGGCGGGTGGCGAGCGCAGCGCTGATCGTGCTTTTGCCCGCGCCGCTGGCGCCGCCCAGCGTCAGGAGCGGCAGCCGACGAAAGGGGTGGCCGTGGCCGCATTGGGGGCAGAGGGCGACTGCCCAGCCGGCGGATTCGGCGGGCTGGATCAATTTTTCGACAGCGTAGAGGCCGCAGGCTGAGCAGGTGTTGAACATCAGCGGGTGATTTCCCTCTTGGGCAGGTCAGGCGACCGGCACTTCTTCGGCGCGTCCGGTCTGGAAGGAGCGGATGGCGGCCTCGATGATCTCCTGGACAGCCAGCCCTTCGTGGCCAGAGGCTTCGAGTTCGGCGCGCGGCACGCGGGCGTCGACCTGTTCCAGCCAGCGATGGATGCGGTTGGAGAAGGTCGCGTTGAAGCCGCTCAGCCCTCCCATGATGCTGTTGCGGAGTACGGTCAGCTCTTCGGAGTGGCGCGGGTAGAGGGTCAGCTCTTCGTAGAGGTTGTCCAGCACGAAGCGTCCTTGGGTGCCCAGCACCTCGCAGCGTTCGAGGTTGTGGCGGGGGTTGGTATCGTAGCTGCCGGTGAGGTGGCCGACGACGCCGTTGGCAAAGTGCAGGTTGACCTGGACGTTGGAGTAGCAGATGCGGCCTGGGGCGCGGTTGAAGAAGGCGTGGACGCGTTCCACATCCCCGCAGAAATAGCGCATGATGTCGAGCGAATGGGGATGCAGGGCTCGTATATGGAACCAGGGGGAGCTTTCGTTGGGGTTGCCTATCCACATGGTCATGTTGATCAGCAGCAGATCGCCCAGCCGTCCTTGTTCGATCCACGCTTTGGCTTTGGCGGCAGGGGGAACGAAGCGGTGGTTGAGGTTGATGCCGTAGTAGAGCCCTTGGGCGTCGGCTTTGGCGACCATCTGGCGGGCTTTTTCGATTTCGTTGGAGATCGGTTTTTCGCCGAGCACGTGGATGCCGGCTTCCAGGCATTGCATCGTTGGTTCGAAGTGGTCTCCGCCATTTTCGACGCCGGCGGAGCAGACGCTGACGGCGTCGAGCGCTTCGTTGGCCAGCAGGTCGGCGACGCTGTAGTAGGCGCGCACGCCGTAGCGGGCGGCGGCCCGGTCGGCCCGTTCTGGGAGGATGTCGCAGACGGCAACCAGATTGGCCAGCGGGTCTGCCTGATAGACGGGTGCATGGGTGTTGCCGATGTTGCCCATGCCGATCACAGCTACGTTGAGCATGTTGTGGTTCTCCTTCAGGTTGGATGGATGTCTATGGGATGGCGCGCCACAGTTGATAGAGGCCGACCGTCTGTTGGCGTTGGTAGTGGCTCTGGAGGTAGTCGTCCAGCAGGGTGACGCCGCTGCTGAATCGGCTTGCGTTGGGTTCGCGGGGGGGATCCAGATCGGCGAGGAGCAGCCACTGGGGGGCGTGTCTGGTGAGCTCGGCCACCATCTCTTCCTGCACCGGGTGGGTGTTGGTGACGCCGGGGTGGAGTTCGTGGTAGCGGGTGGCGGCTGGCCGGCCGGCCAGGAAATAGAGGCTGACATCGTTGAGCAAGAGCACATCGTGGCGGGTCAGCCCGGAATAGAGGGGGCCTGGCGCCTGTTTTGCGAGGAATTGGACGACCTCGTCTTGTCCGGGCAGGGTGGCGACGCAGCCGGCGCGCGGCAGTGACGAGTAGCAGCCTTGTGGTGGATAGCTTTGGACGAGCTGGGTCAGGCGGGCATAGGGGTAGACAAAGTAGAGCAGGGCTGGGAGCAGCAGGAGCAGGAGTGCGGGCACGGCCAGCCAGGGTTGCTGCCAGCGTCGTGCGGGGATCTGGCGGGCCAGCCAGGCGGTCAGCAGCAGGGCGACCAGGGAGGCAGGCAGCACATGGATCTCATCGTAGCGGCTCAGCGCCTGGGCGAACAGCCCGACGCCCAGGGCGGTGAGGGCTGCGGCCAGGCTGGTCTCGGCTGTGGGGGGGCTCTTTCGCCTGTGCAGCGCTGCCCGGATCAGCAGCAGGGCGACCAGGGCATAGAGGAGCAGGGGGAGGTAGAAGCGCAGAGAATCGCCCAGCAGGGAGAGGAACTGGTCTGTTCCGGGGCGCCAGGCAGTCCAGTCAGGGATCAGAGGTGGGTAGGGGAGTTGGCGGACAGCCCGGAAGCCGGTTGCTGGAAAGAGCAGCAGCTGTTCGAGCATGGGGGCAAAGCCAGCGTTGCTGCCCAGCCAGCCATAGAACAGGAGCACAAGCCCGAGGGCGGGGCTGCCGGCGGCCAGCAGGGCGGAGCGCCACGCCCGCAGCTGGCCGGGGAGCAGCCAGTGGTGGGTCAGCAGAACGCCCAGGGCAACCGCAGCGTACAGGCCCAGGTCGAGGCGAAAGAAGGCGGTGAGTCCGGTCAGGCTGCCGGCGATCCAGAGCCAGCGCTGCGGGTGGGTTTGGGTCGCGCGCAGCCCGGCAGCCAGTGCAGCCAGGCTGAGGAGCAGGGCGGGGAAGATGGCATAGCCATAAAATGTGGCGGCGGCCAGCAGCGTGGCGGCGGCCAGATAGGGGAGCAGTGCCCAGCGCCAGGAGCGCAGCAGGGAGCCAGCGATGCCGTAGACGGAGAGTGCCAGCGCCATGCGGACGAGGGTATCGTAGCTGCGTGCGACCAGCACACTTTCGCCGGCCACGCCGAAGAGGGCGGCCAGGAGGTAGGATTGGCCAGGGGGGTAGATCGTCCAGTAATCGCGCAGGGGCAGGTCGCCGTTGCGCAGACGCAGCCCGTTGACGAGGGCCAGCCCTTCGTCGTACAGATTGAGCGGTGACTTGATCGGCAGTGCGATCAGCGTGCAGCCGGCCAGCAGGGCAGCTGCGACCAGCAGCGCGCGCTGGTAGGTGGAGGAGCTCCGTGCGCCGGGCTGGACAGCCCGGGAGCCGCTGTAGAGCAGCAGTCCGGCGGCTAAGGCGAGCAGGCTGAACAAATTCAAGGAGCCGGCCAGCAGCTCCAGCCCCAGCCGCAGCAGCTGGGCTGCTGCCAGGATGAGGGCCAGGAGGCCCAGGATGCGGGCGAAGCGGGGGAGCAGCTGTCGGCGGCGCACCCCGCCGCGCAGCCAGGCTTCTGAGAGCACGAGCAGGGCGACCAGCAGGACGACCAGCAGGACGACGCTGGCCTGGTTGACCACGTGCACCAGATAGCGATCCCAGGGGGTAAAGAGCATCGCCATCTGCAGGAGATCGCGCAGGAGGAAGGCCAGGCCCACTCCGGCGGCAAAGATGACCAGGCAGAGGCCGTAGGCCAGAAGATAGGCGTAAAGAGGCGGCGGTGTGGAACCGAGGCTACGCTGCGAAAGATTGGACACGGGGCACCACGCCTCCCAGGCTGAGGTCAGCTGCAAAGTGGCAGCTGACAAAATGGCCGGATTCCAGCTCCTGGAGTTGTGGCTCTTCCTCGGCGCAGCGTGCCTGTGCGTATTTGCAGCGTGTGCGGAAGACGCAGCCGGAGGGGAGGCGGGCCAGGTCGGGGGGTTCGCCGGCGGTGATGATGCGTTGTTGTCGGTCGATCGTGCGGGGGACGGCGGCCAGCAGCAGCTCGGTGTAGGGATGTTTGGGGTGGCGGAGCAGCGTCTGTTTGGGGCCCAGCTCGACCAGTTTGCCGGCGTACATGACAGCGATGCGGTCGCTGATATAGCGGATGACAGCCATGTTGTGCGAGACAAAAAGGTAAGTCAGCTCCTGGCGTTCTTGCAGATCTTTGAGCAGATTGAGGATCTGGGCCTGGATCGAGACATCCAGGGCCGAGACCGGTTCGTCGGCGATCACCAGTTTGGGGTGGACGACCAGGGCGCGGGCGATGCCGATGCGTTGGCGTTGGCCGCCGCTGAAGCTGTGTGGGTAGCGGCGCAGATGTTCGACGCGCAGCCCTACCTGCTGGATCACCTGGCTGACTCGTTCTTCGAGTTCGCGGCCTTTGGCGATGCCGTTGACGCGCAGCGGTTCGCCGACGGTTTCGAGCACATTCATGCGGGGGTTGAGCGAGGCAAAGGGATCCTGGAAGATCATCTGCACGGATCGGCGGAAGAGCCGCATCTGTTCGCCGTTGAGGTCGTCGAGGGTGAGATCCTGGCTGTCGGTGTGCAGAATTGCCTGGCCGCCGGTCGGTTCGTAGACGCGCACCAGGCAGCGGCCCAGGGTTGTTTTGCCGCAGCCGCTTTCGCCGACGACGCCGAGCACCTCTCCGCGTTGGATTTGGAGGCTGACGTTGTCGACGGCCTTGATGTGGGCGACGGTGCGGCGGAGGAAGCCTTTTTGGATCGGGAAATACTTGCGCAGCCCGTCGACCTCCAACAAAACTTGATGGTTTGTGCTCATTGCGGCGGGTTTCCTTGTTCGGTGTAGAGAAAACAGCGGACCCAGTGCTGGGGGCGTGCCTCGACCATTGGGGGACGGGCGGTGTCACAGACGCCGACGATCCGTTTTTCGCAGCGTGAGAAGAACGGGCAACCTGGATGGACGGCGAAGGGGCTGGGGAGTGCCCCGCGGATTGGGGTAAGGCGGTCGAGGTCGCCGTCGATCGTGGGGATCGAGCGCCAGAGGGCTTCGGTGTAGGGGTGGAGCGGGTGGGTGAAGAGTTCGTCGGTGGCGGCGTGTTCCATCACCAGCCCCAGGTACATGACCATGACCTCGTCGGCGACGCTGCCGACGACCGTCAGGTCGTGGCTGATGTACATAATAGACATGCCGAATTCGCTTTGGAGATCGCGCAGCAGGTCGAGGATTTGGGCTTCGATGGTGACATCGAGGGCAGTGGTGGGTTCATCGGCGATGACGAGCCGTGGGTTGCAGACGAGGGCCATTGCGATCATGGCGCGCTGGCGCATTCCCCCGGAGAACTGGAAGGGGTAGGCGTCGATGCGTTCTTCGGGGCGGGGGATGCCGACGCGGCGCATCATTTCGATGGCGCGTTGGCGGGCCTCCTCTTTGCTGACCTCTGGGTAGTGAATGCGGACGGCCTCCATGATCTGGTCTCCGAGCGTATGCACGGGGCTGAAGGAGGTCATAGGTTCCTGGAAAATCATCGAAATTTCTTTGCCGCGGATGCTGCGGAGTTCAGCGCCGTTTGGTTTGAGTTCGGTGAGATTGACCACGCGTGTGCTGGTGGGGGTGGTGGGGAGGTTGAGCAGCACGCGGCCGCCGACCACTTTGCCGGGGGGGGAGGGGATGAGGCCCAGGAGGGCCTGAGCGGTCACCGATTTTCCGGAGCCGCTTTCGCCGATCACGCCGAGGGTTTTGCCTTGCTGGATTTGGAAGCTGACGCCTTGGAGGGCGTGGACGGTTCCTTCGTGCAGAGAGAATTGGACCTTCAGATCCTGCACGTCGACCAGAAGAGTGTGGGTAGTTTGCATAGTGATTTGCTCTGAAAGAAGGCACTGCACTGGGTGGCGGTCATGCCGAGTAGGGGTCGGCGGCATCGCGCAGGCCGTCGCCGACGAAGTTGAAGAGCAGCACCGTGCCGATCACGAAGATGGCTGGGATCAGGCGCCAGGCTTGCTGGGCGACCGCCATCAGATCCTGGGCATCTCGGAGGAGCACGCCCCAGCTGACGGCGGGGGGTTGGATGCCCAGCCCCAGGTAGCTGAGGGCGGTTTCGCCCAGGATGGCGACTGGGATGGACAGGGTGATCGAGACGATCAGGTGGCTGGTGAAGCCGGGCATCAGGTGGCGGAAGATGATGCGTGGTTTGCTGGCGCCGGCGACTTGGGCGGCCAGGGCGTAATCTTCTTCGCGCAGGGCCAGCAGTTTGCCGCGCACGACGCGTGCCAGCCCGGTCCAGTTGATGGCGGCCAGGATCAGGGTAATGGCGAGGAAGGTCTGGGTGGAGCTCCAGTCGCGCGGCAGCGCGGCGGAGAGTGCCATCCAGAAGGGGATGAGCGGGATCGAGATGATCACATCGATCATCCGTTGGATCAGCTCGTCGAGGGTGCCGCCGAAATAACCGGAGATGCCGCCGATGAGGATGCCGACGGCGAAGCTGAGCAGCACGCCGAGCAGTCCGATCGAGAGGGAGATGCGTGAGCCGAAGATGGTGCGTGAAAAAATATCGCGTCCCAGCTCATCCGAGCCGAAGAGCATGACAGGGAGCTCTTCCTGGCCGGTGCCGAAGAGATGGAGATTGGTTTCCCACAGATTCCAGAGCTTGTAGGGTTCTCCTTCGACGAAAAAGCGGATCGGGTAGGGGGTGGTGGTATCTTCCGTGAAGATATATTTGAAGGTTTCGGGGTCGAGGGTTCGTTCCAGCCCATAGACGAAGGGGCGGTGGAGTTTGCCTTCGTGGAAGAGATGGAGTTGGCTGGGGGGCATCATCTGCAAGCCAGGGAAGCGTCCGGTTTCGCTGTAGGGGCTGACAAAGTCGGCGAAGAGGGCGGACAGGTAGAGCAGGGTGAGGAGCACGAGCGAGATCATGGCCAGACGGTGGCGGCGGAAGCGCCAGAGGATCAGCTTCCATGGATTCGCATAGTAAAAACGTTCGTCGGCTGCTTCCTGGCGGTGGGTGCCGGCGCCCAGGGTCAGTTCGGCCTCTTCAGGGGGGGCCAGCGGCTGATCAGCGGGTTTGGACAGAGGCGTGTTCATTTGCTGAGCCCTCCATAGCGGATGCGCGGGTCAGCCCACGCCAGGTAGATGTCTGAGATCAAGCTGCCGACGATCGTCAGGGTGCTGAGGATCAGGACGATGCTGCCGGTCAGGTACATATCCTGGGCCATGGTGGCACGTTGGAGCAGCGGTCCGATCGAGGGGACGCTCAGCACGATAGAGATCAGCACTTCGCCGGCAAAAATGGAGGGCAACAGCCAGCCGATGGTGCTGAAGACCGGGTTGAGTGCCAGCCGAACCGGGTATTTGAAGAGCAACTGGAGTTCGGAGAGGCCTTTGGCGCGTGCGGTGACGACGTACTGTTTTTTGAGTTCGTCGAGCAGGTTGCCGCGCAGCACGCGGATGGTCGAGCCCGTGCTGGCCAGGCTGATGATGAGCAGGGGCAGCACCATATGTTGGAGCATATCTATCGCTTTGGCCAGGCTCCAGGGTTTGTCGAGGAATTCGGTCGAGTAGAGGCCGAGGGCAGAGAAGCCAAGGTATTGATTGGCGGCCCAGGCCAGGATCATGGCGAGCAGGAAACCGGGGGTTGCCAGCCCGATAAAGCCCAAAAAGGTTGCCAGGTAGTCGATCGGCGAGTATTGGTTGGTGGCCGAGTAGATGCCGATCGGGATTGCGATCAGCCAGGAGAAGAGCAGGGCGAGCAGGGAGATGGCCAGCGTAATTGGCAGCCGTTCGGCGATCACTTCGCCGGCGGGTTTGCCCCATTGGAAGGACCAGCCAAAATCGCCGCGGGTCACGATTCCGGAGATCCACTTGTAGTAGCGCACGTAGGTTGGCTGGTCGAAGCCGTAGATATTGGTGAGTCGTTGGGATTCGGCGTCGGACAGTTCGACCCCTGAGGCGCGCAGCTGGGCGACGTAGGTGGTCACCCAGTCCCCTGGTGGCAGTTCGATCACGAAAAAGGCGATAAACGAGACCAGGAGCAGGATTGGGATCAGCAGCAAGACCCGGCGGATGATAAAGACAAGCACAGAGGGGTACCTCCTTGCAGGGATGTGCAGCGCAGCAGTGGCCCTGGCGTCGCACACCGGACTCAGGGGTGGTGCAGTTCCACCCCGTATTCTGGTGACAGGGGCTGGCTGGGTGGGTCCCAGCCAGCCCCTGTCGGGCACACAAAATTACTGTTCGAACCAGAGCTGTTCGCCGGCGAAGTTGGAGGCGATGGCGTAGCCACCTTCGGCGACATTGCGCAGGTTTTGGGCGGCGATCATCGGGTATTTGACTTTTTCGACGATCGTGATCATGGGCAGGTTGGCCCGCGACCAGGCAAAGGTATCTTCTTTGAGCTGGTTGAACTCATCCGAGCCAGAGACTGCGCTCCAGCGGGCGGCGTCGAGTGCGTACATGTCCTTGACCCACTGGGGCGGTTCCTCGCCTTCGGCGCCGTTGGTCTGGTACCACAGGTGCCAGAGGCGGCCGGTGCGGTTGAAGCTGTCGCTGCCGGAGTAGTCGCTGTCCCAGCCCTGGTCGTGGCCCCAGAACATAGTGGCCTGGAGTTCGTTGGCCAGGATGCGCTGGTCCCAGAGGTTGGGGTCGATCTGCTTGACCTGCAGGTCGATGCCGACTTCTTTGAGCTGCTCGGAGACGAGTTCGGCCACCGGGCTGAGGTCGGGGGCATGGGCGCCATGTTCGAGCAGGATGGTGAAGGAATTGCCGTCGACCATGCGCATGCCATTGGCGTCCCGTTCGGTCAGGCCCATTTCGTCCAGCAGGGCGTTGGCGCGATCCACATCGTGCTGTGAGAACTCTTCGCCGACGCTGACCAGCGGTTTGCTGGCGAAGGTATAGTAGACGCTTTCGATGATCTCGTCGCGGTTGACGGCGAGGCTGAGCGCCTGGCGGAAGCGCAGATCCTGGGCCACCTTGCGCCAGGTTTCGTCGGCGAAGGTCTGGTTGAGGTAGAGGATGCTGGAGTCGACGTGCATGTCGGTCAGCACGGTGCGGAAGCCGCCGCTGGCTTCGTTCTCTTTGTAGAGGGGCACCTTGACCAGGGCTGTGCTCTCGCGCAGGAAGTCGACGTCGCCGGAGAGGACCCGCTGGTTGACCATTTCGACATCTTCGACCTGGACGGAGACGATGCGGTCGATGTAGGGCAGCTGTTTGCCTTCGGTGTCGACCTTCCAGTAGTAGGGGTTGCGGTCGAAGACCTTGACGCCGGTCGTCTCAGAGGGCACCGAGATCCACGGGTTGAGGGTGGGGAAGCCGATGCAGCGGTCGGCGGTCACGTGCCAGTTTTCACAGCGTTTCTGGCTGGTGAAGAGGGTCCACCATTCGTCGGTCAGGTTGTTGGCGGCCAGTTCGTCGGCCATCTCTTCGATCGGGGTGAAGTCTGGGTGCCACTTCTTGAGGACATGGCTGGGGTTGATCAGCACGGTGTAGCCGTTCCAGCCTTCGATGGTGATGTTGCGCAGGAACCCACCGTAGGGCTCGGTGGCGGTCAGCTGGAAGGAGCTGTCGTCGAGAATTTCGAGGGTCATTGCGTCGCCTTCGGGCGAGTAGCCGTTGCGGAAGCGGGCGGGCACGCCGCTGGCGAAGAGCTGCTCGTTGCCGTAGATGTTCTCCCAGGTGAAGCGCACATCTTCGGTGGTGACCGGGACGCCGTCGGACCATTTCAGCCCGGCGCGCATCTTGAAGGTGAAGACCTTGTTGTCGTCGCTGACCTCGACGCTTTCCAGCACGTTGCCCTGAATGCCCTGCACGCTCAGGTCGGGTGCCTGCAGCAGCGGCTCGTTGAGCATGACGAAGACGTCGGGCGACCAGTCGGCGACGCTGTGGGCGGTGTTGAGTGTGCCGCCGAACTGGCCAGGTGCCCAGTTCGGGACATTCTCTGCGCTGAGCAGCACGCCAGGGCCGACCACGAAGGGGACAGCCGGCAGGCGCTCTTCGAGCGGCGGGAGCGTGCCGGCGGCGACTGCCTCGGCCAGGATGGGGGCTTCCTTGGCGACCTCACCGGCAGCTGCTTCGGCGGCAGGTGCCTCTTCGGCAGGTGCTTCGGCGGCAGGTGCCTCTTCGGCAGGTGCCTCGGCGGCGGGTGCCTCGGCGGCGGGTGCCTCGGCGGCAGGTGCCTCGGCGGCAGGTGCTTCAGCGGCAGGTGCGCCGCCGCCGCAGGCAGCCAGCAGCAGCATCACGACGATGAGCAGACTGACAAACTTGAACTT